>JBDSEL010000024.1:0-9296 GCA_039920065.1 Sphingomicrobium sp.
AGGGCTTGATCGATTCGGCCCCAGGCCGCGCCTTTCACAAGATGGGCGGCGTGCCCAAGGTCACCGTCCTGCGCGTCGCCGATATCGATGACAGCGGCAATGTCTGGGGCGTGCCCGAACAATGGCATGCCGACACGCCGCCGCCCAAGATCCGGCTGATCGACCGCGGCGGCAAGCGCGCCGCGCTTGGCCTTGGCGAACGAGTCCTCGCCCGCACCGAAGAACGCGGCCAGGGCTGGGCCGGCCATGTCATGAAAAAGCTCCAGCGGTCGGGCGAATTGCTGCTTGGAGTGGTCCGGGCCGAGGGCACCCGCTTCTGGCTCACGCCGGTCGACAAGAAGGAACGGCGCGAAGTCGCGATTTCCGACCTAAATGGAGCCGAGGCCGGCGATCTCGTCCTGGCCGAAGCCAGTGGCCGCCCGCCGCGGGTGACTGCGCGGGTCGACGCCATCCTTGGCGATCCGTTCGCGCCGCGCAGCTTCAGCCTGATCGCGATCCACAAGTTCGGCCTGCCGCATATGTTCAAGGACGACGTCGTGGCCGAGGCCCACCGGGTCGCGCAGCAACCGCTTGGCGATCATCGCGAGGACCTGACGCATCTGCCGATCGTGGCCATCGATCCGATTGATGCGCGCGACCATGATGACGCCATCTGGGCTTCGCCGCGCGACGACAAGGACGGCTGGGACGTGATCGTCGCCATCGCCGATGTCAGCTTCTACGTCCGCCCCGACAGCGCGCTCGACCGCGAGGCCCGGCGGCGCGGCAATTCCACTTATTTTCCGGACCGCGTCGTGCCGATGCTGCCCGAAGAGCTGAGCGCCGACATCTGCTCCTTGAAGGCTGGCGAGCCGCGCGCGGCGCTGGTCGCGCATATGCACATCGGCAGCGACGGGACGATGAAGGCCTTCCGTTTCACGCGCGCCAAGGTGCTGATCGCGGCCAACATCGCGTATGAACACGCCCAGGCGGCGATCGACGGCGCGGCGGGTCTGGTCGATCCGGCGATCGTCGACGGGGCGCTGAGGCCGCTGTGGAAATGCTGGCAGGCGCTCTACGCGGCGCGCCAGAAGCGCGGCCCGCTCGAACTCGACCTGCCCGAGCGGCAGGTGGTGCTGGACGAGAAAGGGCGCATCGCCTCGGTCGCCCCGCGCGAGCGGCTCGACGCGCACAAGCTGGTCGAGGATTATATGATCGCCGCCAATGTCGCCGCCGCGCGCGCGCTGGAAGCGAAAAGGATTCCGGTGATGTACCGCATCCACGAAGCGCCGAGCCGCGAGAAACTGGTTGCGCTCAAGGACTATCTCAAAACCTTCGATGTCGAGTTCACGCTTGGTCAGGTGGTCACGCCGGCAATTTTCAACCGGATCATCGAGCGGGTCGGGGATGGCGATGGCCGCGCCGAAATCATGGAGCAATTGCTGCGCACCCAGATGCAGGCGCGCTATGGCCCCGAACGCCTCGGTCACTTCGGCCTCGCGCTCGCCACCTACGGCCATTTCACTTCGCCCATCCGCCGTTATGCCGACCTTCTGGTCCATCGCACGCTGACCCGTGCTTACGGCCTTGGCGATGGCGGCCTGCCCAATGGCGAGGAAGCGCGCTTCGACGAAATCGGCGAGAAAATCTCCCAGCTCGAGCGGCGCTCGATGGAAGCCGAGCGCGAGACCATCGATCGCTATGTCGCGGCGTTCCTGTCCGACCGCGTCGGGCAGATCGTCAATTGCCGAATCAGCGGGGTGCAAAGCTTCGGCTTCTTCGCCACGGTCGAGGGGCTGGGCGGCGATGGCTTGTTGTTCGCGCGCGACCTCGGGACCGAATATTTCCGCTTTGACGAGGGCGCCCGGCGCCTGGTCGGGGATGAGACCGGGGAGATCTACCGCGTCGGCCAGCGGCTCGAGCTTCGCCTGGCCGATGCCAATCCGATCACCGGCTCGCTGCGCTTCGAACTGCCTGAGGGCAGCTATGGCGGCGCGCGCCCCGACAATCGCGACCGCCGCGACCGCACCCGCAAGCCACCGATGGGCAAGCGCGGCCGGCCAGCCAACATTCGCCACCAAAGCAAACGCCGGTGACTTGGTCATTGCGAACAGAGCGACGCAATCCAGTCTACGCGCGCTGCTGGATTGCTTCGTCGCGGCGCTCCTCGCAATGACGAACATCGGGCATCAGCGAAGCTAGGAGAGAGCATGGCCAGACACACGATCGCGATCCTTGTCGGGTCGCTGCGCAAGGACAGTATCAATCGCAAGGTCGCGCGCTCGATCTGCGCGATGGAGAAAGACCGGCTCGACTGCACGTTGGTCGAAATCGGCGACTTGCCCCTGTACAATCAGGATTATGACGGCTCCCCCGACGAGCCTGCCAGCTACGCCGGCTTCCGCAAGGAGATCGCCGCTGCCGATGGCATCTTGTTCGTCAGCCCCGAATATAATCGCGGCCTCCCCGGCGTGCTCAAGAACGCCATCGACATCGGCTCGCGCCCCTATGGCAGCAGCGTGTGGAATCAAAAGCCCGCGGCGATCGTCACCGCCTCGCCGGGCGGGATCGGCGGGTTTGGCGCCAACCATCAGATCCGCCAGTCGTGCGTATTCCTCAACATGCCGGTGATGCAGCATCCCGAGGCCTATCTCGGGCGCGTCGGCGATGACAGTTTCGGCGCCGATGGCCTGCTCGCCGAGGGACCGCTCAGGGATTTGGTCAAGTCGATCGCCGAGGCCTTCGCCGATTGGGTCAAATTGATCGAGGACGCGCGCGGCCTGATCGCCGCGAAGTAGGGCTCAGGTGACCCGGGCCTTGGCGTGAAAGCGCGGGTCGTCCCAGCTTGCACTGTCGAGGATGTCGCCGAGGATATCGGCGGCGCGGATGACGTCGTCGTGGCTGTTGTAGAGCGGCGCGAAGCCGAAACGCATCAAATCGGGGGTGCGGAAGTCGCCGATGACGCCGCGCGCGATCAACGCCTGCATCACCGCATAGCCATTGGGATGCGCGAAGCAGACGTGGCTGGCGCGCATCGCCGGGTCGCGCGGGCTGGCCAGGCTGACCGCATCGCCGCAGCGGGCTTCGACCCGCTCGATGAACGCCGCACTTAATGCGCGCGAATGGTCCTCGACGGTCGCCATGGCGATGCCGTCAAACGTCGCCAGCCCGCATTCCAGGGCGGCAATTCCCAACACCGCGGGAGTGCCGGTGAGGAAGCGTCGAATGCCGTCCGCCGGCTGATAATCATCGCCAAAATCGAACGGCGCGGCATGGCCCATCCAGCCCTGCAGCGGCGGTTGGAGTTGATCCTGAAGCCCGGCGGCGACGAAGCAAAAGGCCGGCGCGCCGGGGCCGCCGTTGAGATATTTATAGCCGCAGCCGACCGCGAGGTCGCAGCCGCTGCCGTCGAGGTCGAGCACAATTGCCCCGGCGCTGTGCGACAGGTCCCAGCAATTGAGAGCCCCGGCCGCGCGCGCCGCCGCATTGATCCCGGCCATGTCGAGGATCGCCGCGCTTCGATAATCGACGTGGGTTAGCGCGACCACCGCAACCTCGTCGGTGATTGCGCCCGCGATCTCGTCCGCCGCGACCGCGCGCAATTCCAGCCCCAGGCTCTCGCACAACCCCGCCGCGACATAGAGATCGGTCGGGAAATTCGCCTGCTGGGTCAGCACTACCTTGCGCCCGGGCCGCGCCCGCACCGCCGCGCCAAGCAATTTGTACAAGATCACGCTGGTCGAATCGGCGATCAGCAATTCGTCCGGCCGCGCTCCCACGATCGGCCCCAACCGCGCCGCCGCGTTCACCGGCAGGTCGATCCAGCCATGTTTGGTCCAGCTGGTGATGAGGTCGCTGCGCCACTCCTCGCGCATCAGCGCCCGCAGCCGCTCGGGGGTCGCCTTGGGTAAGGCGCCAAGGCTGTTGCCGTCGAGGTAGATCACGTCGCGCGCTATACTGAACCGCTCGCGCGCCAGGGCGGGCTGACTGTCCATCGTCATTGCGAGGAGTAAAGCGACGAAGCAATCCAGTTCTCTAAGTCTGGATTGCTTCGCTGCGCTCGCAATGACGGGTTGCATCTCATAGCTTGGGCAGGGTGACGCCCTTTTGCCCCATATATTTGCCGGCGCGGTCGGCGTAGCTCACTTCGCACGGTTCGTTGCCCTGCAGGAACAGGAATTGGCACGCGCCTTCATTGGCATAGACTTTGGCCGGAAGCGGCGTGGTGTTGGAGAATTCAAGCGTCACATGGCCTTCCCAGCCGGGCTCGAGCGGGGTCACGTTGACGATGATCCCGCACCGCGCATAGGTCGATTTGCCAAGGCAGATGACGAGCACGTCGCGCGGCACTCGGAAATATTCGACCGTCCTTGCCAAAGCGAAGCTGTTGGGCGGGATGATGCATACGTCGGTCTTGCGATCGACGAAGCTATTGGCCTTGAAATCCTTGGGATCGACGATCGCATTGTCGACATTGGTGAAGAGTTTGAACTCGTCGGCAACGCGCGCGTCATAGCCGTAGGAAGAGAGGCCGTAGCTGATGCAGCCATCGCGCCGTTGCGCTTCCACAAACGGCTCGATCATTTGGTGCTGTTGCGCCTGTTCGCGAATCCAGCGGTCGGAAAGAATGGCCATAAGCGGGGGTGCTACCGCGCGCCTTTCCCTCCAGCAATGGAAGCTGCGTTTTTCTGTGGATGAACGTCCCGCTCGAGCGACTCGGACGTTATCCCCAGATCGGCCAAGAGGCCTGCTTTTGTTCTCGCTGCACAAGCGCGCTAAAGAGGCCACAGGAACACCATGGCCGAGATCATCCGAATCAATGAGGGCGCCGAGCCGCCCGCGACGTCGAATTTGCCCCAGAATGTCGAGGCTGAGGCGGCGTTGCTTGGCGCGCTGATGATCGACAACCAGCTGGTCGAGAACGTCCAGCTCAAGCTGCGCCCCGAGCATTTCTTCGAGCCGCTTCACGCCCGCATCTACGAATCGATCCTGCGCGTAACCGATTCGGGCCGGGTCGCTAATCCGGTCACGCTCAAGCCTTTGTTCGACGGCGACGAGGCGATGCGCGAGGTCGGCGGGCCGGCCTATCTCGCCCAACTGACCGGGTCCGGGGCGGCGGTCATCGGCGCGCGCGATTTCGCCCAGCAAATTTACGACCTCGCGCTGCTTCGGGCGCTGGTCGGGGTCGGCCGCGCCATGGTCGAAGGCGCGCTCGACACCAGCGATGAAGTCGCCCCGCTGGCGCAGATCGAACGCGCTGAGACAGAATTGTACAAGGTCGCGGAAGAAGGCGGCGCCGAGGGCAAGGCCAAAAGCTTCGCCGAAGCGACCAAGGAAGCCCTTGAACAGGCCGAGCGCGCACTCAACAGCGGCGGGCATCTGTCGGGCATCACCACCGGCCTCGACAGCCTCAACACCAAGATTGGCGGACTTCACAATTCCGATCTGCTGATCGTCGCCGGACGCCCCGGCATGGGCAAAAGCTCGCTTGGCACCAACATCGCCTTTGCCGCCGCCCAGCGCCTGCTGCGCGATCTCGAGGACGGGATCGAAAAGGACAAGAGCGCCGGTGCCGGGGTGGTGATTTTCAGCCTCGAAATGTCCGCCGACCAGCTGGCGACCCGCATCCTTGCGACCGAAAGCGGCATCAGCTCCGAAAATCTGCGCATGGGCCGGATCAGCCAGACCGAGTTTCGCGAATTGGCGCGCGCCTCGGCCGAATTGCAGAGCCTGCCTTTGTACATCGACGACACGCCGGGCCTGACCATCGCCGCGCTGCGCACCCGCGCCCGCCGGCTCAAGCGCCAGAAGGGTGTCGGCCTGATCGTCGTCGATTACCTTCAATTGCTTCAGGGCACCGGTCGCGGTGGACACGAAAACCGAGTCCAGGAAATTTCCGAAATCAGCCGCGGGCTCAAACAGCTGGCCAAGGAGCTCAACTGCCCGGTGATCGCGCTGTCGCAATTGAGCCGCGCGGTCGAGCAACGCGAGGACAAGCGCCCGCAACTCTCGGACCTGCGCGAATCGGGCTCGATCGAGCAGGATGCCGACATGGTCATGTTCATCTATCGCGAGGACTATTATCTCGCCGCCAAGCAGCCCGGCGACGACCATCCCGATTTCGCTGCGTGGCAGGAAGAGATGAGCCGCGCCTATGGCAAGGCCGAGATCATCGTCGCCAAGCAGCGCCACGGCTCGACCGGCAAAGTCCGGCTCAAGTTCGACAGTCGCGTGACCAAGTTCGCCGATTTGGCCGACGAGGGCTACCTGCCCGAGGCGCGAAGCTGATCAGCGCGGTCTACCCCGTTGGTGGGGGGCTGAGGGCGCCAAGTGATTGGCGCCCTCAGTACATATGCGTCAGCTCTTTTTCTTCTTCTTCGGCTGGGCTTCGCGCAGGCCTTCGGTGATGAGCCCGGCCAGGCGATCGGCGGTCACGCTGGTTACCGGATAGGCGCAATAATCGGCGGCGTAATAGGCGCTTGGGCGGTGGTTGCCGGACAGGCCGATGCCGCCGAACGGGGCCGATGACGGGGCGCCGTTGGTCGGCTTGTTCCAGTTGATGACGCCGGCGCGGACTTCCCCCCAGAAGCGGTCGTAATCGGCCGGGCTTCCGCCGAGCAGGCTCGCGGCCAGGCCGAAGCGGCTGTTATTGGCCTCGGCGATCGCATCGTCGAAGGTCTTGACGCGAATGACTTGCAGCACCGGCCCGAAAATCTCCTCGTCGGGGCGGTTTTTGACATCGGTGACGTCGATCATCGCCGGGGTCAGATAGGGCCGCTCCTCGAACGGACGGTCGAGCCGGCGCAGCGGCTTGCCCCCCTTCATCATCAAGTCGAGCCATTGTTCCTGGACCTGATCGGCGGCGGCGATGTCGATCACCGGGCCCATGAACGGCTGCGGATCGGCGAATGGCTGGTCGACGATGATCCGGTCGATGAGCCCGCCGAGCAAGTCGAGGAATTCGTCGCACTTGCCGTCCTCGACGATCAGCCGTCGCGCCGCGGTGCAGCGCTGGCCGGCCGACAGGAACGCCGATTGGACGACGATCGCGGCGGCGGCATGGAGGTCCTTGGGGTTCCACACCACCATCGGGTTGTTACCGCCAAGCTCGAGCGCCAGGATCTTCTCGGGGGTGTCGGCGAATTGCTTGTGCAGGGCCTTGCCGCCGCGGACCGAGCCAGTGAACAACAGGCCGTCGATACCGGGCTGGGCGGCCAGCGCCTTGCCCTCCGAAGGCCCGCCGATCAGCAGCCGCATCACACCCTTCGGTACGCCCGCTTCATGCAGGCAATCGACCAGCATCGCGCCCGTGGCGGGCGTTTTTTCGGATGGCTTGAATACCACCGCATTGCCGGCGAGCAGTGCCGGCACGATATGGCCGTTGGGCAAATGCGCCGGGAAATTATACGGGCCCAGCACTGCCAACACGCCGTGCGGCTTGTGGCGAACGCCGACGTGGTTGCCGGTCCCCGTGTCCTTCTTCTTGGTGCCGGTGCGGTCGGCCGAAGCTTCGATCGAGATTTCGACCTTGCCGATCACCGCCGCGACTTCGGTCTGGGCTTCCCAGAACGGCTTGCCGGTTTCGCGGCTGATGAGGTCGGCGAATTCCTCCTGCCGGGTGCGCACGACATTGGCGAAGCGGCGCAGCGTCTCGACGCGGTTGGACATCGGCTGGCGCGCCCAATCGGGTGCGGCGGCGCGGGCGGCGGCAACCTCGGCGGCGGCATCGCCTGGTGCGCCTTGCCAGACCACCGCGCCGGTCGCCGGGTCGGTCGAGACGATCTCCGCCGCTCGGGGCGCCTTGGCGCCGCGGTCCTGCTGCAATTGCTCAGTCATAGTCGCGATGCGCCTCACCCATGTCGCGGACGGCCCTAATCTTGTCGTCGAACTTGCGCCAGTCGTCCGCCGCGGCGATGTCGGCCCAAATGCTTTCCATTTCGTCGATGTGCATCGAGCAGGGACCCGGGCCCGACCAATATGGGTGGCTATGCGGCCGACTGCGACCCTCCAGCGCCCGAGCCAAAGCTCGAAACGACGGCGCGGCATAAGTCTCGCCGCCGGGATCGCGCCCGCCGCGCCAGTCGAACATCAGGCGGTCGATGGTCACGTGGTGCGTTTCGAGGGCCGCGAGCAAATGGCGGATCAATGCTCGATCCTCCTTCCCGTCGCGCGCCGCAACGCCCAGCCGCCACAGCAGCCGCTCGATCAACCTATCCTCGAACCGCCGCGGCCAATCGTCCAGAATAAGCGACAGCGCGGCTTCCTCGGAAATCAGGGCTAGGCAGCCGGCCAGCTGCGCCAAATCCCAATGGATCGCCTCGGGCTGGTGGCCGAAGGCGTAGAGGCCGGCGTGGTCGAAGTAGGCCGCGACGAAGCCGGCGTCCCACTCCGGCGTGAACCGCCACGGACCGTAATCGAAGCTCTCGCCAGTGACGTTGATATTGTCGCTGTTGAGGACCCCATGGACGAATCCGGCGGCAAGGTAGGATGCCGCGAGCTGCGCGGTGGCGCTCGCCGCAAGGTCGAGCAGCCGCACCGGATCGTCGCCCGGCTCGCCGAACAGCTCGGTCAGGCAGTAATGGACCAGCCGCCGGATATTGTCGCCCTGCCCGAAGAAGGCGAGCCGCTGGAAGGTGCCGATCCGGATATGGCCGTGGCTGAGCCGGGTCAGGACCGCCGAGCGGGTCGGGGAGGGCTCGTCCCCGCGCATCAATGGCTCGCCGGTCTCAATCAGCGCGAAGCTTTTCGACGTATTGACCCCGAGCGCTTCGAGCATCTCGCTCGCCAGCACCTCGCGTACGCCGCCCTTGAGCGTCAATCGCCCATCGGCGGTGCGGCTATAGGGCGTGGTTCCCGAGCCCTTGGTGCCAAGGTCGAACAGCCGCCCGCGATCATCGCTCACTTGCGCAAAGGTGAAGCCGCGCCCGTCGCCGATGTCGGGATTGTACACCCGGAATTGGTGGCCGTGATAACGGAGCGCCAGCGGCTGCGGCAAATTGTCCGGCAATGGCTCGAAGCGCCCGAAATGGAGCGCCCACCAAGCCTCGTCATGACCGCCCAGCCCAACCCGATCCGCCCAGCGCTGATTGCTGAACCGAACCAGCGTTTGCGGAAAATCCGCCGCCGCGACCGGATCGAAGAAGTCGGCACCGAGGGAGAGCAGCGGGGGCTTGATGGCAATCATCCCGCGAAAAGTGGAGGCCCGAGCCGGAATCGAACCGGCGTGCGAGGATTTGCAGTCCTCTACGTAACCACTCCGCCATCGGGCCGAAGAAGCAGCGCAGCCTTTCGGCGAGGAGCCGCGCCGGGTCAAGAGC
>JBDSEL010000025.1:0-40497 GCA_039920065.1 Sphingomicrobium sp.
GCACCCTCAACCTGCTTCAACGCGTCGGTCAGCCGGTCGAGGATCGGTGCATAGGTCGAGGTCGCGACGAGGTGGATGACGACCTCGGTATCGCTGGTCGACTGGAAGATCGAGCCGCGCCGCTGGAGCGTCCGGCGAAGCTTCATGGCATTCGAGATATTGCCGTTATGAGCGACCGCGAAGCCCTCGTCGGCCAATTCCGCGAACAATGGCTGGACGTTGCGCAGCGAGGTGTCGCCGGTGGTCGAATAGCGAACATGCCCTATGGCGCTGATGCCATGCAGCTCGCGCATGATGTCGTCGCGGTCGAAATTGCCTGCAACATGACCCATCGCGCGGTGGGTATGGAAATATTTGCCGTCGAAGCTGGTGACTCCGGCCGCTTCCTGCCCGCGATGCTGGAGGGCGTGGAGGCCGAGCGCGACGAAGCTGGCCGAATTATCGGCGCCCCAAATGCCGAATACGCCGCACTCCTCGCGAAGCTTATCGTCTTCGAACGGGTTGGTGGTGAGCATGCGCGCGTCTCGCCTCGACCGGATGAGTGGGAATTCGTCCGGCGATATAGGGCGTTGCTCGGGCTTTGTCGCCCTTTGCTCGGGCGGTCCGAGAATTTCTGACCCTTAGCCGCGATAAAGCTGTGGGTATTTAGCTTTCAGGGCCGCGACCTTGGGGCGGTCGTGCATCAGAATATAGGGATGCGCTGGGTTCCGCCGTGCAAAATCCTGGTGATAGGCTTCGGCGGCGAAGAACGGGCCGCTCTCAAGCTTCGTGACGACCTTGCGGACCTTCGACTGCGACGCGATGAACTTACGTGCGGCAGCCTCCTGATCCTTGGACTGCGGGAAGATCGCACTGCGATAGCTTGGTCCCGTATCGGGCCCCTGGCGATTGAGCTGGCCAGGATCGTGGGCGACGGTGAAATAGACCTGGAGCAAGCGCGCATAGCTGATTGCGTCGGGATCGTAGGTAATCCGCACCGCCTCGGCATGGCCGGTGCGTTCAGTCGAGACCCGGTCGTAGGTCGCATCGGCCTTGGCGCCACCGGCATAGCCGGACACGACGTTGGTCACGCCCTTCACATGCTCGAACACCGCCTCCAAACCCCAAAAACACCCGCCGGCGAGAACGGCTGTTTCAGTGCGCGCGAAGGCGGGTGAGGGGAGGAGGGCGAGAGCTGCGAGCAACAGCGCGGGAGGGATGATTTTCATGCGATGACATTATGCCGCTCGCGATGAACCCGCGCTGACAACTTGAAGGGCGAGATTGGCAGGCTCATTTGGGCCGCCATTAAGCCAAATCATAGACTTCCCTATCCGAGCGCCATTATCCTAACTCGACAAGTCTCCGGGTTTTGGCTTAAACAGAGATTGACGTTTACGTAAGGTGCCGTAAATACGAGACATGCCTGATTCGCCCGCCCGCTTCACTATTGGCCAGCTTTGTGCCGAGTTCGAGGTGACCGCGCGCGCGCTTCGTTTTTACGAAGACGAAGCGCTGCTCCAGCCAGAGCGGCGCGGCACCCAGCGACTTTATTCGAACCGCGACCGCGCGCGCTTGGCGTGGATTCTGCGCGGACGCCGGGTTGGGCTCAGCCTGGCCGACATCAAGGAATTGCTCGACCTCTACGACCTTGGCGACAATCGCCGGACGCAGCGGCTCAAGACGATCGAGCGGTGCGGCGCGCAGGTCGACAAATTGAAGCGCCAGCGGGTCGACATCGACGCCACCATCGACGAACTCGAAACCTTCATCGCGACCGTCACCCGGACCATCGAAGCCGGCGATGCCCCAGTTAAATTCGCCCAAGGAGCCTGATCCATGCCGACCTATACCGCGCCCGTGAAGGACACGTTGTTCGTCCTCAACGAGGTTCTCGACATCGGCAAATATTCGAACTTGCCCGGCTTCGCTAACGCCTCGCCCGACGTCATCGAGGCGATTTGCGAGGAGGCCGGCAAGTTCGCCGCCGAGGTGCTGCAGCCCCTGAACCGGATCGGCGACGAGCATGGCTGCAAGCGCGCCGACGACGGCAGTGTCACCACGCCGCCGGGCTTCAAGGCCGCCTATAACCAGTTTTGCGAGGCTGGCTGGCCGACGCTGACCGCGCCCGAGCAATATGGCGGGCAGGGCCTGCCGCATATCGTCGGCACCGCGATCGACGAATATATCCTGTCCGCCAATCACGCGTTCGAGATGTACAATGGCCTGACCCACGGCGCGATCGCCTCGCTGTTGGTCAAGGCGTCGGACGAGCTCAAGGACAAATATGTGCCGACCATGGTCACCGGCCGCTGGACCGGGACGATGAACCTGACCGAGCCGCATTGCGGGACCGACCTTGGCCTGCTCAAGACCAAGGCCGTCCCCAATGGCGATGGCAGCTATGCGATCAGCGGGACCAAGATCTTCATATCGTCGGGCGAACATGACCTGAGCGAGAACATCATCCACCTGGTCCTCGCCAAAATCGAGGGCGCACCCGACAATGTGAAGGGCATTTCGCTGTTCGTGGTGCCCAAGATCATGGTCGAGGACGATGGTTCGCTGGGCGAGCGCAACAGCCTTGCGTGTGGCTCGCTCGAGCACAAGATGGGCATCAACGGCAACGCCACCTGCGTGATGAATTATGACGGCGCCAAGGGCTGGCTGGTTGGCGAACCGGAAAAGGGCCTGGCGGCGATGTTCATCATGATGAACGCGGCGCGCCTCGGGGTCGGGCTGCAGGGGCTGGCCCAGGGCGAGGTCGCCTATCAGAATGCCGCCATCTACGCCAAGGATCGTCGTCAGGGACGAGCGCTCAACGCCGACGATCGCGACGAAAGCGCCAAGGCCGACAATTTGCTGGTTCACCCCGACGTTCGCCGAATGCTGCTTGAGGCGCGGTGCTGGAACGAGGCGGCACGCGCATTCGCTTTGTGGGGATCGCTGATGGTCGATCTCGCCCACCGCAGCCAGGACGAGGCCGAGCGCGAGCAAGCCGATGATTTGCTCGCCCTGCTGACGCCGGTGATCAAATCCTATCTCACCGACAAAGGCCTGCAGGCGACGATTAACGCGCAGCAGGTTTATGGCGGCCACGGCTACATCCGCGAATGGGGCATGGAACAGTTCGTCCGCGACGCCCGCATTGCCCAGATTTACGAAGGCACCAACGGCGTCCAGGCGATGGACCTGGTCGGCCGCAAGCTGCCGCGCGACGGCGGGCGCCCGATCCGCCGCTTCTTCGAACTGCTGGGCAGCGACATCGTCGAGGCGAAGACGGCCGGCGACCCTGGCGGAGTGGCGGTCGCCCTAGAACCCGCGCTCGCCGACCTCCAGGCGGCGACGATGTGGCTGGCCAAGGCCGGTATGGAAAATCCCTATAATGCCGGCGCCGGCGCTTATGCCTTTCAGGATCTGATGGGGCTGGTGTGCTTCGGCTGGATGTGGCTCAAAATGGCCGCCGCAGCGCAAAAGTCGCTCGACGGCGGCTCGTCCGACACAGCGTTCTACCAAAGCAAGCTGATGCTCGCCGACTTTTACGCCAAGCGCGAATTACCCGGATCGAGTGCCTTGCGGGCCAAGGTCGAAGCAGGTGCCGAGACGCTGATGCGCATGCCGGAGGACGTTTTTTAACCGCCCGTCAAACTCCTTGCGCTAAGCAGCAGGCTGAATGGTGAAGGACTAGCGACGCATGGAAGGCGATAATATCCGAACCGGCGGTGGCAATACGCTCGTCGACCTCTGGGTCGAGGGGGGGGTGCGCGAACTCGCCATTTCCAACGAGGCGGTGGCCGCCGCAGTCGGGGCCCCGCGCGCTGCAGCGATGAGTGATGACGAGCGCTGCGAATTCGTTCGAACGCGCCTGGCGCTGGTCCAAAGCGCCGCCCGCACTGCGCTGGCCGAGGGCGATCGCGACCTGGTTCGAATTACGTTGAAGGCGGCCTGCTTGGTCGACCCCAGTCTTGGCTCGGGCGGAGAGCGCCGCAGCGACGAGCGCCGCTCGGACGAACGGCGCACGGGCACCGCGCCAGGCACAAAACCCTCAACCGGCGATCGCCGCCGAGCGGATCGCCGCCGCGGCGAGCGTCGCGGCACGACCGAGGCCGACCCGCCGGTTTGAGACGCTACGGAACAGAACTGCGTTGATCAGGAAGCGACGCGCTCGCTGCCGTCATCGACATACCATGGACGCAGCATGGTGACGTCGTTGAGCTTCTCCCGCTTGGGCGCCAGTCGGGCGAGGTCGAAGGTCTCGACGAACTGCACACCGAACTTGCCAGAGCTCGCCCAGCGCACCACTGCGCGCACCGGGCCGACTCCGATGATGTCGATCGCCAGCTCTAGTCCGGGGCTGACGCCGATCGGGCATTCGACCATCGCACCCATAGAGCTGATGTTCGACAGCCGCACTTCCATTGGGTCGCCGGCGATCGCGGTGACTGCGCGGCGCATCAGCCGGTGGCGCGGTTCGCGGATGCATTGGAAGCCGTGCGCCTCGACCACCGAACGATTGGCGAGTTCGCTTGCCACTTCGGCACTTTCCGGGCGACCGAATATGTAGCCCTGGATCATGCTGACCCCAAGGTCACGCATCAGCTCGAGGTCATCATGGGTTTCGACACCCTCGGCGCAGCTATCCATGCCCAACGTATCGGCGAGGGTGACGATGGCGCGAATGATCGCCGAGTTGCGATTGGTCGCCGATGCCGCGGCGCCGCGAACGAAACTTTGGTCGATCTTGATCTTGTCGAAGGGCGCTTTCTTCAAATAGCCGAGCGACGAATAACCGGTTCCGAAATCGTCGAGCGCGAGGCGAACGCCAAGGTTCTTGAGCCGCGCGAAGGTCTCGTCAGTGTCCTCGCCCTCGGCCAGGAACACGCCTTCGGTAATTTCCAGCTCGAGCCGATTGGCGCGAATGCCGCTGTCCTTAAGATGATTGGCAATCATCGGGATGACGCCCGGATCGTTGAATTGCAGTGGCGACAGATTGACCGAGATGCGGATGTGGTCGGGCCAGGTCGCGGCGTCGGCAAGCGCGGTCTTGAGGACCCATTCGCCGATCGGGCCGATCAGACCGGTTTCTTCGGCGAGCGGGATGAACTTGTCGGGCGAGACCTTGCCGCGGGTCGGGTGGTTCCAGCGCGCCAGTGCTTCGAATCCGCTTATTTCCTCACCCGCCGAGTGAACGATCGGCTGATAAGCGACGCTGAGTTCGTTGCGCTCGAGTGCCTGGCGCAGGTCGTGCTCGAGCATCTGCCGCTCGGCGGCTTCGCTGTGCATCGAAGCTTCGAAGAACTTGTGCTTGCCACGCCCGGCGGCTTTGGCGGCATAAAGCGCCAGATCAGCGTTGCGGACGATGGCGTCGGCGCACGATTTGCCCGGGTCACCGATCTCGATTCCGACCGAGGCGCCAATCTGCACTTTGTGACCCTCGATGCTGTAGGGGCGCGAGACTTGTTCGATCAGGGTGCGGGCCAGCGATTCTAGCAAGCCGACGTCGGTTACGCCGGGCAGCACCGCTTCGAATTCGTCGCCGCCCAGGCGCCCGACCTGGCCGTTGACACCCATCACCGACTTCAAGCGCTCGGCGACCAGTCGTAGCAGCGCATCGCCCACCGGGTGGCCAAGCGTGTCGTTGACCGCCTTGAACCGGTCGAGATCGATGAGGAACAAGGCGCAGCCCTTGCGGCGGTGGGCGGCGTTACGCAGTGCTTCTTCGAGCGTTTGCCGCATCATCGCCCGATTGGGCAGACCGGTGAGCGAGTCAAACCTCGCCAGTCGGGTGATTTCCTGCTCGCTTCGGCGCTGTTCGGTAAGGTCGGTGCCGATACCGCGGAAACCGAGGAAGCGGCCGCGCTCGTCGAAGCTCGGGTTGCCCGACAGCGACCAATGGACGTCCTCGGCGCTGGCTGGGCGCACCACCACGTCGGAGAACGGGAATCGCGCCGACAAGTGGAAGCCCAGGGTCTTGCGTTCCTCAAGGCCCTGCGGGCTGACGTGATCGACCGACAGCAAATCAGTGAAGCGGCGCCCGAGCAATTCTTCAGGCGCGCACTCGAAATCGTCGGCCAGTTGATGCGAAACGTAGGACAAGGTGCCCTCCGCATTGGTTTCCCAGAACCAGCCGCGGCCGCTGGCCTCGAACTCGTCGACAAAATTCTGCGCCTTGCGCGCCGCCGCCTCGAGCTTGAGCCGCTTGCGGCCATGCGCGATCTGGCCGCGCGCGCCGGCCACCGAATAGGCGATCATCATCAGCGACAGCAGCGCTACCCCGGTGGTAATGAACGGGCCGCTGGTGAACATTGCGGCGATGGCCGCGGCGACTAGCGCGGCGGCGATCGACAGCGGCGGCGCACCGATGGCCGCCACGGCCGACGCTGCGACCCCGCCGAACATCGCGGTCACAACCATCGATTGGGAGCCCATGACGCCGTGCATTCCGGTGCACGCGCCAAACGTCCCCCATGCCGCGCCCGAGGCCAAGAGGTAAATGCTGAGACCGCGCACGACCGTTGCCGGTTCGAGGTCGAACCGGTCGCGGACATGGATCATGGCCGCCGCCGCAAAGTCGAGCGCAAGCACCAGTAACAAGGCGAGAATCGGATTGTGGATGCCGATCATGCTCAGCATCCGCGGATCCAGCGCGAGGCAAGTGACCCCGATCAACAGGTGGCAAGCGCCAAGGAAAATCGGCGCCCGGCTCAGTGCCGAGGTGCGCCACAGGGCGAGAGAATCCTCCTCCGCCGTCTCGGGGTCGCGGATGTCGAACCACAGGGCTTCCTTGACCGACGCGCGATCGCGTCCGTCGAGATTTTCCGAGGCATTGGCAAAGCGCGAGCGCCGCAAGATAATCTCCCATCCGCCTCAGAAGCCACAGCATGGTCCTCGGCTGGCGCGGATATTAACTCGGGCGCAGTTAACGGCTGTGCCTAGGAACCCGGTTAAGGGCGGCTTAAGCACCGCGCCGGGGGAACGCCCAGCGATCGGCCCTCAAACGCCTCCGGCGATGACCGATTCGTCGGGCGGCAGGTCGATCAGCGGCTCGAACGTCCGCGCCCGGCGAAGCTCTGGAAACCACCACGCCCAGGCCAAGGTCACAAGCACCGCCGCAACCCCGCCGCCGGCGGTGGCGGCAACCGGGCCGAGCCACGCCGCGACAAAGCCGCCGCGCGCCTCGCCCAGCTCATTCGAGGCCGAAATGGCCAGGGTCGATGCCGCCGCCACCCGCCCGCGCATTGCGTCGGGGGTGTGGAGCTGGATCAGCGACTGGCGGATATAGACCGAGAACATGTCGGCCGCGCCGAGAAGCGCCAACATGCTTAGCGACAGCCAATAATTGCGCGACCAGCCGAATACCGCGGTCGCGGCACCGAAGACCACCACCGCGCCAAGCATTTTCACGCCGACTTCCGACTTGATCGGGCGGATCGAGAAAAAGATCGCGGTCAGCGTTGCGCCAACTGCGGGTGCGGCGCGCATTGGCCCCAGTCCCTGCGCGCCGACGAACAGGATGTCGCGGGCATAGACGGGCAGCATGGCGGTGGCCCCACCGAGCAGGACGGCGAACAGATCGAGGCTGATCGCGCCGAGCACGAGCCGGTTGCGGGCGACGTAACGCAGGCCCTCGGCCATGCGCTGGATGGGCTTGCCCGGCGCGATCGCGGTCCGCGCCACTGGCTTGATGGTGAATAATGCCGCCGCTGCGAAGGCGAACAGGGCGGTGCTGATCGCATAGGGCAGATGCGGCGCGACATCGTAGAGGAAACCGCCAAGCGCGGGGCCGGCAATCGCGCCCGACTGCCACGCCGTCGAACTCAGCGCGATCGCTTTGGGCAGCAGGTCGCGCGGGACCAGATTGGGAGCAAGGGCGCCCAGCGCAGGGCCGGCAAATGCCCGCCCGACGCCAAGCAGCGCCGCAACCGCGAACAGGATCGGAAGCCCGATATGGCCGCTCCATGTGGCCGCGAACAGCACCGCCGCGCAGCCCATTTCGAGCATTACCACCAGTCTCGCGATCACTCGCCGGTCGAAGCGATCGGCCGCCCAGCCGCTGACCGGCGTAAGCGCGAACAAAGGCACGAACTGGACCAGCCCGATGAGGCCGAGCTGGAACGCCGCATCGCCCACGCTCATCGTCTCCCGGGCGATGTCGTAGACCTGCCAGCCGATTACGATGACCATCGCCATCTGGGCGATGGTGGTCGTCAGGCGCGCCAACCAATAGGCGCGGAAATTGGGAATTTTCAGCGGTTCGGGGAGCAGAATCACTCGGGTCCACTACCCGCGCGACAAAAACCCGGCAAGCGATCTCGCCGGATCCTTGCGCGTCGGATCAGATGGCGAGCGCCGGCTCGGGCCGGGCAGTGGCGGACCTAGTCTTGGCATTGGCATTGAGGAACTCGACCAGATCGTCGATCAGCCGCTGCTTTTCTATTTCGAACACTCCGTGCGCCGATCCGGCATATTCAATCAGCTTCGCGTGGGGCAGCGCCTTGGCCACTTCGCGCGCGGTCGCGTCGATCGGCACGGTCTTGTCGGCATCGCCGTGAATGATCAGTGTCGGCACCGATCCGAAGTTCTTGAGATCGGGGCGGAAGTCGGTGGTCGCAAAGGCGCCCGCGGCCTTGAGGGTGTTGTGCAGGCTGGCCATCATCGTCTGGCGCCAGCTGTCGTCGAGGACTTCGCCGCTAACCGGGCTCGACATCACGCCGGCACCGTAAAAGTCCTTGAAGAAGCCGGTGAAGAACGCCTTGTGATCGTCCTTCATGTTTTTGGTCATGCCGTCGAAGGTTTCCTTCGGGACGCCATTGGGATTATCGGCGGTCTTGAGCATGTAGGGCACGACCGAGCTGACCAGCACAGCCGCCGAAGTCCGCCCCGGATATTTGGTCTGGAACCGCGCGACTTCGCCGCCGCCCATCGAGAAGCCGACCAAGGCGACCTTGTCGCTTATGCCTGCTGCGTCGAGAATCGCGGCGACGTCGTCGGTGTAGGTGTCATAATCGTTGCCGGCCCACGGCTTGTCCGAGCGGCCGAACCCGCGACGATCAGGGATGATTGCGCGAAAGCCCTGTTCGGCAAGCGCGATGCCGGCTTGGTCGAACGTATCGCCCGTAAGCGGCCAGCCATGCATCAGGACGACAGGCGCGCCCGACCCCCAATCCTTGTAATAGAGTTCGGTGCCGTCGCGCGCTTTTGCCGTGGGCATATCAATTTCCTCTGAATGTGATGTGCAATCCTAACGCGTGGGCACCGCCGAGCGTTGCTCGACTGGCCTTTAGCCCGCCTCGTGGGAGCGCGTTGCGGGACTTGCGTTCTTGCTTCGTTCTATTATGATCCGCGCATGGCCAAGCCCAAATCGCGCTATGTCTGCCAGTCCTGCGGGAGCGTCGCGACGCGCTGGCAGGGTCAATGCGCCGATTGCAGCGAATGGAATACCCTGGTGCAGGAAGGTGCCGAGGTTTCAAGCATCTTCGCGGCCAAGCACAATCTTCACGGCGGCGGCCGTCGGCTGCAGCTGGTGGGATTGGATTCACCCGCCCCGCTGCCCCAGCGAATGGCCAGCGGAATGGCCGAGTTCGACCGGGCGATCGGCGGCGGGATGGTCCCCGGTTCGGCCATGCTGGTTGGCGGCGACCCGGGCATCGGCAAGTCGACCCTGCTGCTCCAGGTCGCGGCGCGGCTCGCTGCCGACGGCCGCGATACGGTATATGTCTCGGGCGAAGAATCGGCTGAGCAGGTGCGGCTGCGCGCGGTCCGGCTGGGGCTTGGCGGGGCACCGGTGCGGCTCGCCGCGGCGACCAGCGTGCGCGATATTCTAACGACGCTCGGCGACGGCCCGGCCCCGGCATTGCTGGTCGTCGATTCGATCCAGACTATGCACAGCGATTTGATCGAGGGCGCGCCGGGGACGGTCAGCCAGGTGCGCGCCTCGGCGCAGGAACTGGTCCGCTTCGCCAAGGAGCGCGGCACCGCAGTGGTGCTGGTCGGACATGTCACCAAGGACGGCTTGATCGCCGGCCCGCGCGTGCTCGAACATATGGTCGACACCGTGCTCAGCTTTGAAGGCGAGCGCAGCCACCAATATCGGATCCTCCGCGCGGTCAAGAACCGCTTCGGCGGGACCGACGAGATCGGCGTCTTTGCAATGGAGGGGTCGGGGCTGAGCGAAGTCCCCAACCCGAGTGCCTTGTTCCTCACCAATCGCGGCGAGCCGGTCAGCGGCACCAGCGTCTTCCCGGCGATCGAGGGCACCCGCCCGGTGCTGATCGAATTGCAGGCGCTGACCGTAAGACTGGCGAGCGGAGCGACCCCGCGCCGCGCCGCGGTCGGCTGGGACAGCGGCCGGCTGGCGATGGTGCTTGCCGTGCTCGAGGCGCGCGCCGGGCTCAGCTTCGCGACCGCCGAAGTCTATCTCAATGTCGCCGGGGGCTATCGATTGCAGGACCCCGGCGCTGACCTTGCGGTGGCGGCGGCGCTGGTCTCGGCGCTGACCGAGCGCGCGGTCCCGGCCGATTGCGTGATCCTTGGCGAGGTTGCGCTGTCGGGTGAAATCCGCCCGGTCGCGCACATGGCGCTGCGCCTCAAGGAAGCGGCCAAGCTTGGCTTCACCAGCGCCTGGGTGCCCAAGGGCGTCAAGCCAGTCGCCGGCCTGCGCACCGTCGAATTCGCCAATCTGCGCCAAGTCGGCGAACAGATATTGGCGCGGTAGAATAGCTGCTTACGCGCGGCCGCGAACTTGCAACTTGTTATGTTCCGCGCAATGTTCAGCGCGCTCGGTGGACTTCAACAGGCCAAATCTGGAGGTCGCATTGCGTTTCCGAACTTTTGCAATCTCATCGCTATTATTTTGCGCGGTTGAAGCGCCGGCTGAACCGATGCACCCGGCCAGCAAGTGGAACCTCGATTATGGTTATACGCAATGCTCTGCATCGCGCGACTTCGCCAACAAAGGCGCGAGATACACCTTGGCTTTCCGCCCGCCTCTCCTGGGTGATGTCTATGAATTGGTGATTTCGAAGGACGGGTCGGGCTCCGCCGAGGCACGGGAATCCGAAGCCGTGATTACGTTCGATTCCCAGCCCCAGAAGGCGATGATCCTGACCTACGGCCTTCGTTCGCCGACTCCGAAGCAATTGTCTCGATACCACCTCCCGTCCAGCCAGATGATGATCGCGAAAGGGGCAAAGGTGCTAAGCTTCGATGCCCGA
The DNA here is from genome assembly GCA_039920065.1 of Sphingomicrobium sp. Classification (GTDB taxonomy): domain Bacteria; phylum Pseudomonadota; class Alphaproteobacteria; order Sphingomonadales; family Sphingomonadaceae; genus Sphingomicrobium. The sequence goes on from JBDSEL010000025.1 coordinate 11,193, forward strand.
AATGCCCCGAAGTTATCGTTTGCGACAGGCGATCTGACTGCGCTTTACGCAGCCTTGGACAGCTGCACAGCAGACCTGCGCAAATTCTGGAACGACGATATTCAAAATCTCGCTCATACGGCCACGCCGTCGAAAGGGGACTTACGAGCCGTTTTCAAAGCCGATGATTATCCCGCTGAGGCCCTGACGCGGCTACAACAGGGTTCAGGCCAATATGTCCTGCTGATCGACGAGACGGGACGCGTCGTCGACTGTCTCACCTACAAATCCTCAGGCATTCCTATATTCGACGTGCGGTCGTGCCAGATCATCCGCGAAAGAGCCAAGTTCAGTCCGGCGCGTGACCCATCAGGGAAGACCATACGTAGTCTCTTAGTGACTCCGCCAATTACGTTTGCGATCGATACCTCGACGACCGGGACACGCACCCCAGTGCAGCTGCCGATCGAGCAATATCCCAAGCCAGTTCCGGACCGCGAATAGTGGCGCCCGACAGGCGACGCTAAATCGCACCCCATTGCCGCCACAGCATGTAAGCGGCGACGACGAAGATGAGGGCGGCGAAGACCTTGGTCAGTTGGCCCTTGGCGCTGAGCCCCTTGGCGGCGCGGGTGCCGGCGAGACTGCCGAGGATGCCGCCGCCGACAAAGCTCGCCGCGAGCGGCCAGTCGATCAGCCCCGACAGCGCATAATTGACTGCGGTGGTGAGGCCGAAACTGGTCACCGCGACCAAGCTGGTGCCAACCGCGCTGAGCATTGCGAGCTCGGCCGCGGCGATCAGGCTGGGTACGATCAGGAACCCGCCGCCGATTCCGAAAAAGCCGGAAAACAGGCCGACCAGGAAGCCGAAGCCGAACAAGGGCGGGGCGTTGAGGCCATTGAGAGTGACATCGTCGCGGCCCCCGCCGTCGCGCCGGCGGAGCATCACAACCCCGACGACGATCATCACGATCGCGAACAGGAACAGCAGTTTCTGCCCGTCATAGGATTTGCCGAGAGTCGAGCCGGCAAAGGCGCCGAGCACGCCCGAGGCAGCGAACATCAGCCCGACCGACCAGCGCACGTTGCCGGCGCGGGCATGATTGGCGACGCCCAGAGCAGCATTGGCCGCAACCGCCAGCGCACTGGTGCCGATGGCCACGTGCGGTTCCTTGACCCCGACCAGATAGACCATCAGCGGTACCGCCAGGATTGATCCGCCGCCGCCGACCAGGCCGAGGGAAAATCCGACGATCGCGCCCGACAGGCCGCCGAGCAAGAGCTGGATCGTGGTCACAAGGCTTCGCGCTCGCTCAACAAACGGTGGACCGGTTTCCGCCACGCATCGCGGCGATGCCCGATTCGCCCAAACCCGGCTGCGATCAAAGCGAATCCAGCGGCAGCTTGAGATAGCGCACGCCATTATCCTCCGGCTCGGGCAGGCGCCCGCCGCGCATATTGACCTGGAGCGAGGGCAGGATCAGCCTGGGCATGTCGAGCGTCTTGTCGCGCGCGGTGCGCATGGCGACGAAATCGTCCTCGCCGACGCCCTCGTGAAGGTGGACATTGGCGGTGCGTTCGGCGCCAATCGTCGTTTCCCAGGCGAAGCGGTCGCGGCCCGGCGCCTTGTAATCGTGGCACATGAACGCGCGAGTTTCGCTCGGCAACTGCATCAGCCGACGGGCCGATTGGTAAAGCTGGCGCGCGCACCCGCCGGGAAAGTCGGCGCGAGCCGAGCCATAGTCGGGCATGAAAATCGTATCGCCAACGAACACTGCGTCACCAATGAGATAGGCCATGTCGGCGGGGGTGTGGCCGGGGACGTGGAGCGCGAGGAACGGCTGCTCTCCGATCTGCAGCTCATCGCCGTCGTCGAACAGGCGCTCGAACTGCGATCCGTCGCGCGCGAACTCGGTCCCGGCATTGAAGATCTTGCCGAACTCGCTTTGCACGCGAACGATGTCGCGGCCGATCCCGAGTTTGCCGCCTAGGCGCTCCTGCAGATAGGGCGCGGCCGACAAATGGTCGGCATGGGCGTGAGTTTCGAGGACCCACTCGACGGTGAGGCCCTGGGCCCCGACATAAGCGATGATCTCGTCCGCCGACTGGAAGCCGGTGCGGCCCGACGCCTCGTCGAAATCCCACACGCTGTCGATGATCGCGGCGCGGGCGGTCGCGGGGTCATGGACGACATAGCTGATGGTGAAGGTGGCGCGGTCGAAGAAGCCCTTGACGATGGGCGCGGCTTTGCGGCTTTCGACGACGTCGAGGGCGATCGATCGGGCACGGTCGAGGACGGGGTCGGTTGCGGCCATGGCGTTGATATACGACGGCGCGGAGAGATGCGCCAAGCGTCGCTTACGACTTTTTGCGCGATTTGCGGACGGTAGTCGGCAGGCCCTTGGCCTTGGCCCGCGCCTCGCGCACGGTTTCCAACAGCGACTGCAGGCTCATTTCGCCGAAATGCTGGAAATTGCCGATTAAATAACCCGGCGTACCGGTGAAATCGAGTATTTCGCCTTGTTCGTGGTTGCGCATGACAAGGTCGATAATGTCGTCCTGATGCGTCTTCATGTCGGCATTGAGCCGGGCCCAATCGACTCCGGCCTTGGTCGCGGCGGCGCGAATGCGCTCGGCGGAGAGCGGGCGCGGTTCTTTCATCAGCGCCATGTGGAAGGGGACATATTTGCCCTGATATTTGGAGCCGATGGCAAAACGCGCGGCATTGACGCTTTCCTTGCCGAAGATCGGCCAGTCGCGGAACAGGATCTGCACTTTGGGATCGCGCTTGGCCAGCTCGAGCAGCGCCGGCGCGCCCTTGCGGCAATAGGGGCATTGGTAATCGGTGTAGATCACCACCGTGACGTCGGCGGTCTTGGGGCCAAGGGTCGGGGCGTCGGGGTCGGTGGTGAAATAGCGGCGGGTCTCGGCGATCGGCGCGTCGGATTTGGGCACCAGCACCTTGGTCGCGGCGGCCGGCATCGCCAATCCGGCGGCGGCAAGGGCAAAGGCGAAGGACAGGCGCAAGGCGATGCAAACTCCGGCTGGTTCAACGGCGTCGCAGCTTATGCACGACCGCTCCACTTTGGCCAAAGGCGGATGAAGCGCGGCTGAAGGGGTGGCGCGGCGCGGACCTGCCCGCTAGTCAGCGCCTCCATGTCCGTGCTCGACATCTTCGTCTTTCTGCTCATCGGCGGCGGGGCCGCGATCGGCTTCGTTCGCGGCTTCGTTTACGAAGTCATGTCGCTGCTTGCCTGGGTCGCCGGGATCGTCGTGCTCAAGCTGTTCCACGCCCAATTGTCGAACGGCCTCGATGGCTATTTCGGAAGCACCGCCGCCTCGGCCGCGGTGCTTGCCTTCGCGCTGTTGTTTGTGCCGACGTTCATCCTCGGCAAATTGCTAGCCAATGCGATTGGCGGGCGCACCCGCCGCTCGGTGCTGGGGCCGATCGACCGCTTTCTCGGCGGCGGCTTCGGCGCGATCAAGGGCCTTATTGGCGCGACTCTCTTCTTCCTTCTCGCCAATCTCGCCACCGACATGGTTTACGGACCGCAGGGCGACCGCCCGCAATGGATGACCAAATCGCGCAGCTACCCGCTACTCCAGGCGAGCGGACGCGGGATTATCGACTGGGTCGAGGCGCGCCGCCACCGGAGCCCGGCATGATCCGGCTGTACGACACGCTCGCCCGCCACAAACGCGACTTCGTGCCACAGGATCCGGCACGCGTGACGATCTATGTCTGCGGACCCACGGTCTATGGCCGCGCCCACATCGGCAATGCCCGCCCGGCGGTGGTGTTCGACACGCTCGTGCGGCTGTTGCGCCACGAATATGGCGAGGGCAGCGTCGTCTATGCCCGCAACGTCACCGACGTCGACGACAAGATTATCAAGGCGGCGGCGGATGAGGGGGTCGAGCCGCAGGTCATCGCCGAGCGCTTCGAACAGTATTACCTCGACGACATGCGCGCGCTCGGCGTTCGCGACCCCGATCTCGCGCCCCATGCAACGCGCGAAATCGCGCCGATGGTCGCGATGATCGAGCGGCTGATCGAGACCGGCCATGCTTATGCCGCCGAGGGGCATGTATTGTTCTCCGTGCCCAGTGACAGCGGCTATGGCTCCTTGTCCGGCCGCAACCGCGACGACATGATCGCCGGGGCGCGGGTCGAGGTCGCGCCGTACAAGAGCGATCCCGCCGACTTCGTGCTGTGGAAGCCAAGCGAGCCGGCGATGATCGGCTGGGACAGTCCGTGGGGCAGGGGCCGGCCGGGCTGGCACATCGAATGTTCGGCGATGATCCACGCGCATCTGGGTCAGACGATCGACATCCACGGCGGCGGAATCGACCTCGTCTTCCCGCATCACGAAAACGAGATCGCGCAGAGCCGCTGCGTCCACGATGGCGCTCCGCTGGCCAATTACTGGGTGCACAACGGCTTCGTCGACATGGGCAGCGAGAAGATGTCCAAAAGCCTCGGCAACGTTATTACGCCCAACGAATTGCTCGGCATGGGCCACAAGGGAGAGACGTTGCGGCTGGCGCTGCTCAGCGCGCATTACCGCTCGCCGCTGCCGTGGACCGACAAGTTGCTGGAGCAATCGAAGGCGACGCTGGACGGGCTTTACCGCAAGGTCGGAGATGCCGAGCCGGGGATGATCGACGCCGGCATGATCGAGGCCTTGGCCGACGATCTCAACACGCCTCTGGCGATGGCCCGGCTGGGGCAAATTCACGACCCATCGGTGCTCAAGGCCAGCGCGGCGCTGCTTGGCCTGCTAGGCGACAGCGCGGAAGCGTGGTTCCGGGGTGAAGGCGACAGCCGCATCGACGGGCTCGTCGGCCAACGTGACGCCGCCAAGAAAGCGCGCGACTTCGCCACCGCCGACCGCATTCGCGATGAATTGAAGGCCGAGGGCATCTTGCTTGAGGATGGACCGGCGGGGACGACGTGGCGGCGGGCGTGATCGTTCCGGCCTACACCAAGGACATCCTGCGCCTCGCCGCGTCGCTTGATGCACCGCATGACCTGGCCCGTAGCGATGGCCGCGCCGAGCTGCGCGCGCCGACTTGCGGAAGCACGATTGCGACCGCGGTGATGCTCACCGACGGGCGCGTGGTCGATCTTAGCCAAGGCGTCAGTGCTTGCGCTTTCGGCCAAGCGAGCGCGGCGCTGGTCGCGGCTCATGCCAAGGGTCGGTCGGGCGAAGAGGTCGCTCGGGCGCTTGGCGAGCTTGGCGATTGGCTTACCGGCGCGCGCGCCGATCCGGGTGGGTGGCCGGGGCTCGCAACGCTCGAGCCCGCCCGCGCCCGCAGCGGGCGCCACGGGGCGATATTACTGCCATTCCGAGCGCTGCTCGCGGCGATCGAGGACGGCCGCCAGGGATGATCGCGAGCCCCGCCCAGACCGCCGCCGAAACCGCCGCGACAACCAGCCAGATCCTCGAGAGCGGCGCGCTGATGCTTGGTGCCGCGCTGATCTTCGTCACCCTGTTCCGCAAGCTGCGGCTCGGCGCGACGCTGGGCTATATCGTCGCCGGAATGCTGATCGGACCGCAGGTGCTGGGCCTGATCGATGACCCCGAAAAGACGCTCAGCATCACCGAAATCGGCATCGCGCTGCTGCTGTTCCTGGTCGGGCTGGAGCTTAATCCGAGCCGATTGTGGCGGCTGCGCAAGGACATTTTCGGGCTTGGCCTGGCCCAGGTCGTGCTGTGCGGGCTGGCGCTGTCGGCGTTCATCAATCTCGCCTTGAAGGTCAGCTGGGAAGCGAGCCTGGCGATCGGCCTGCCGCTGGCGTTGAGCTCGACCGCGCAGGTGCTGCCAATGCTGCGGTCGGCGGGCTCGCTCAATACGCGGCGTGGCGAGCGCGCCTTCTCGGTGCTGTTGTTCCAGGACCTGGCGATCGTGCCGTTGATCACGATCATCGCCGCCATGTCGCGCGCCCCGCCCGACCCGGCCCAACCGAGCGGGCTGATGATGGCGCTTCTGACCATTGCTGCGGTCATCGGGCTGGTGATCGCCGGCCGACTGATCCTCAACCCGCTGTTCCGGCTGATCGGCCGTTTCGGCGAGCGCGAATTGTTCGTCGTCGCCGGCCTGTTCACGGTGATGGCGGCTTCGGCGCTGATGCATGTCCTCCATCTGTCGGTTCCGCTGGGCGCGTTTGTCGCCGGCGTGATGCTCGCCGAATCGCCCTACCGGCACGAACTTGAAAACGATGTCGAGCCGTTCCGCTCGATTCTCCTCGGGCTATTCTTCCTGGCGGTCGGAATGACGCTCGACCTGGCGGTCATCGCCCAGCGTCCGCTGCTGGTACTCGGCATCGCGGCCGGCATGATCGTCATCAAGGGCTCGATCATCGCGGTGCTGACGCGGCTGTTCGGGGGCAGTTGGTGGCGTGGGCTGCGGCTCGGCCTGCTGCTTAGCCAGGCGGGCGAATTCGGCTTCGTCCTGTTTGCCCAGGCGGCGGCGGCGAAGCTTATCCTGCCCGAGGCGGCGAGCTTGTTCGGCGCGGTCGTCACCTTGTCGATGGCCTCAACCCCGTTCCTGATGCGCCTGACCGACTGGCTCGACCGACGGATCTCCGCGCGAGAGGCCGAGCTTGAGGGGCCCGAAGCATCGCCAGCAACGGCCGCGATCGTCGTCGGCTATGGCCGCTTCGGTCAGACGGTGGCGCAGATGCTTCAGGCCAAGGGCATCGGCGTTACCCTCATCGACAAGCACCCGCCGATGATCGAACGGGCCAGCGAATTCGGCGCCAAGGTCTATTATGGCAACGGTCTTCGGCTCGACTTGCTGCGTACCGCCGGCGGGGACGCGGCCGGCCTCATCGCCTTTTGCAACGACAATAAGGACGGCGCGATGGATCGCGAGGCGATTGCCGCGGTGCTCGAGGCCTTTCCTCAGGCGGCGGTGCTGGTGCGCGCGTTCGACCGGGTTCATCTGATGGCGCTCGACCGCCTCGACCTCGCGTTTGCCCAGCGCGAAATGTTCGAAAGCGCGGTGACCATGGGCCGCGCCGCCTTGCTCCAGGCGGGGGTGGCGGCGGACGAAGTCGATCGGGTCGAGCGCGAATATCGCTTGCGCGATTGCAAGCGGCTGGAACGGCAAAGCGCGACCGGCGATCTCCATGCCGGCCTCGAGCGCGCCTTTGGCCCCGACAATGCGCTGGCGGACCGGCCCGATGTGCCGGAAACTTCGACCGTCAAGCCACGCAAGGTCTAGGGCGCGGGTTTCAAATACTTGTCGAGGGCGCGGATGATCGAGCTGACGACATCGCTGTGCGCGCCGTGGCCGCTGGAAACGTGGATCGCGGCCTCGGCATAGGCGCTGCGCTCGACCGCTGCGATCCGTTCGAGCGTGTCCTTACGGTCGCCGCCCTTGAGCAAGGGGCGAGTGTCGCGGCGACCGGTGCGTTCGGCCAGGATCGAAACCGGCGCGTCGAGCCAGACGGTGATGGTCGTGGCTTTGAGGAGGGCGCGGGTCTGGGGATCGACGAACACGCCGCCGCCGGTGGCGATGACCCGGATTTGTCCATCGACCAGCCGGGCGACGAGGCGGCGTTCGCCGTCGCGATAGTCGGCCTCGCCATAGCGTTCGAACAATTCGCCCCACGGCAGGCCAACGGTTTCCTCGATTTCGGAATCGCTATCGACGAACGGCAGGCCCAGCCATTTGGCGAGCCTGCGTCCGACCGTCGACTTTCCAACTCCCATCAGCCCGACAAGCACGACCGGCTTGTCGAGGCGTCGCGTAAGATCATTCACACAAAGGGCTATACAGCGCGGGACACAGTCTGCAAAAGCGCGATCGAACGCCCGATCTGAAGCGGAACCTCAATGTCGCGCCCATTCGTCCTCATTCTCTTCGTTCTGCTTGTCGCGGGCGCCGCCTATTTCCTCTCGACCTTGCCGAAGGAAGTGCCGGTGACACCGGTTTCCGTCGACGTCGCTCAGCCCCCCAATGCCAACTAAGGCCTGGCTCATCGGCGGCGGCGCGGTCCTCGCGCTGGCCATTCCCGCACTGGCGCAAAATGCCGCGCAACCTCAAGAAACGCCGCCGACAACGCAGCCGGTGAGCGGCAATCAATCCGCCGCCCCCGAACCCGCTGGCGCAGCCGCAAGCTCCGCCGGGCCCGGCGAATCCGCGGTCGAGGTGGCCGAAAACGTCAAGCTGGCCACGCCTGTGTCTGCGGTCGAATATCCGGGCTGGGCGCGACGCGATGCCTGGTCGGTCGGGCTGATCGAGCCGGCCGACGCGGGCCTCGGCAATGTCCCGTGGGGTGCGGCCAATGGCGCCTTCCTGACCACGCTGATGCGGCGAATGGACACGCCGACTGCCTCGCGCTGGGCGCATATCGCGCTGCGCAATGCACTGATCGCCAGAACGCGTGCGCCGCGGCTGGTCAATCCGGTCGATTGGACCGCCGAGCGGTCGTGGCTGCTGCTGCGCATGGGCGAAGCCGATGCAGCGCGCTTGCTCGTCGCTGGGGTCGACACCGACCGCTTTACCCCCAAGATGGTCCAGGTCGCGGTGCAGAGCGCGCTGGCCGATGGCGATCCGCCGGCGCTGTGCCCGCTCGAAGGGGCAATGCGCAGATATGAACCGCGCGTCCGGCCGATGGTCAGCGCGATGTGCTCCTCGCTCGCCGGAGAACCGCAAATCGCGTCCGCGCAAATCGACGATGCCCGCCGCTACGGCCGCATCGGGGGGATCGACCTGGTGCTCGCCGAAAAGGTCGTCGGTGCTGGCTCCAACACCGGCCGCTCGACGACCATCGAGTGGGAACCGGTCGATACGCTCAATAGCTGGCGCTTTGGCCTGGCCACCGCGACCGGCCTCAAACTGCCCAAGAAATTGCTCGACAAGGCGAGCCCGCAATTGCGCGCGTTCGAGGCTCGCGCCGCTTTGCTCGAGCCCGAAGAGCGGCTCGAATCGGCGTTTATCGCCGCCGGCCTCGGCGTATTTTCGTCGCAATCGATGATCGACCTCTATTCGGCGATCTACGACGCCACTGATCCCAGCGACTTGCCGTCAAGCGACGCGTGGAAGTTGCGCCAGGCGTTCGTCGGCAAGGACCGCGACGCCAAAATGGCCGGGATCCGCCACTTCCTGACCATGGGGGGAAGCGCGCTCAAAAAGGAGGGCGCGCGCGCTGCTGTCGCTCGCGCCGCAAGCCTGATCGAGCCCGACGCGGCGCTTGAAGCGGACGCGGCGGGAATGATCGGCGCGATGCTTGCCGCCGGCTACGACCGTCAGGCGGCGCGCTGGCTCGCGGTGATCGACGACATGGACGACGCCAATACCGACGCTTGCTGGGCGATGCTTGCGCTGGCCGCGCCCGATGATGTCGACATCGACCTCACCTCGGGCCGGGTCAACGGCTTCGTCAAACGTGACACGAGCGAGGGCAAGGTCCGCAGCTCGCTCCTCATCGGCGGGCTCGCCGGGCTCGGCCGGATGAGCCAGGATGCGTCGAACACGATCAATCGCCGCAACGGCTTTGGCCTCGGACGCGATACCCGCTGGACGCGAATGATCGACGCCGCCGCCAAACGCGGGCAGGCGGGCACGGTGCTGGTGCTGACGGGCACCGGCTTCCAGACCAGCGACTGGACCAAGGTGCCCGCTCACCACCTTTACCATTCGGTCACCGGCCTCAAGCGCACCGGCCAGGGCTTTGCCGCCCGGATGATCGCCGCGGAGGCACTTTCGCGGACGTGACGGCCGAGGATCGCGCCCTCGTCGATCGCTTCCTCGACATGATGGCCGCCGAATATGGCGCCTCGCCCAATACGCTTCTGGCTTATCGCAATGACCTTGAGCGGGCGGCCGAGGCGCTGCCCGCAATCGCGACTGCCGCAACCGACGATATCGCGCGGCTCGGCGAGCAGTGGGCAGCACTTGCCCCGTCCACCGTAGCTCGGCGCGCGGCCGCGCTGCGGCGGTTCTACGGGTTTCTGGTCGACGACCGGCTGCGCAGCGACGACCCCTCGACCGCCTTGCCGCGACCGCGCTTCGAACGTCCGCTTCCGCGGATCCTCGATGAGGCCGAAGTTAGCCGCATGTTCACCGCGATCGAGGCCAAGGCCGCCAGTGGCGAGCCGCACGCCGAGCGCGACCTTGCGCTGCTCGAATTGCTCTACGGATCGGGCCTTCGGGCGAGCGAATTGGTGTCGCTGCCGCGCCGTGCGGTCCGGCCCAGCCAGCCATTCCTGATGATCCGCGGCAAGGGCGACAAGGACCGGCTGGTGCCGATCTCGACCCGCGCCCAGCAAGCGGTGGCCAAGTGGAGCGAGCATGTCGCCAACGCCAGCCTGTGGCTATTCCCAAGCGGCAAGAAGCATTTGAGCCGGATGCGGCTGTTCCAGATCGTCCGCGCGCTGGCCGCCGATGCCGGGATCCCCCCCGAGCGGGTCAGTCCGCATGTCCTGCGCCATGCCTTCGCCACCCATTTGCTCTCAGGCGGTGCGGATTTGCGCGTGCTCCAGTCGCTGCTCGGCCATGCGGACATCGCGACAACGCAAATCTACACCCACGTCGACAGCGCGCGGCTGGTCGAACTGGTCAATGCCCGTCACCCGCTTGCAAGCCGCAGCTGATTGACCTCGCGGTCCGCTTGGTTCAACGGACCGGCCCACATGCGACACTATCTCGATTTCGAAAAGCCGATCGCGGAGCTTGAAACCCGCATTGCCCTGTTGCGCGAGACGGCGGCGGGTGGCTCAGTCGATATCGATGCCGAGGTGGTCAAGCTTGAGGCCAAGGCGGACAAGCTCATCCGCGACACCTATGCCAAGCTCACGCCGTGGCAGAAGACCCAGGTCGCGCGTCACCAGGACCGCCCTCATTTCAAACATTATATCGCCGGCCTGGTCGACGATTTCGTGCCGCTCGCGGGCGACCGCGCCTTTGCCGACGATCCCGCAATCATCGGTGGACTGGCCCGGATCGATGGCCGCAAGGTCATGCTGATCGGGCACGAGAAGGGCGACGACACCGCCAGCCGGCTCAAGCATAATTTCGGCATGGCCAAGCCCGAGGGCTATCGCAAGGCGATCCGCCTGATGCAGCTGGCCGACCAGTTCGGGCTGCCGGTCGTGACCCTGGTCGATACGTCGGGTGCTTTCCCCGGGGTTCAGGCGGAAGAGCGCGGACAGGCCGAAGCCATCGCCCGCGCGACCGAGCAGTGCCTCAGCCTGTCGGTGCCGCTGATTGCCGTCGTCGTCGGCGAAGGCGGGTCAGGGGGAGCGATCGCCATCGCCGCGGCCAACCGCGTACTGATGTTCCAATATGCGGTTTACTCGGTGATTTCGCCCGAGGGTTGCGCATCGATCCTGTGGCGCACCGCGGATAAGGCCGCTGACGCCGCCGAGGCGATGAAGATGACCGCCGCTGATCTGCAATCGCTCGGCGTGGTCGACCGCATCGTCGACGAGCCGATGGGCGGTGCCCACCGCGACCCCGATGCTGCAATCGGCTTCCTCAAGGGTGCGCTAGAGGAGGAGCTCGACACGCTCGGCAAGCTTGGGCCGGTGGCGATCAAGGCCCAACGCCGGGCCAAGTTCCTCGCAATCGGCTGAATCGCCGGCTGAACCGTAAGGAACTGCTTCTTTCATCCTCCGTTCAACCGCCGCCGGCTTAGTTGTCCGGCCAGATGGAGGATTTTATGCGTCGACCTTTCTTGCTTGCCGGTGCCGCCGCAATGGCCGTGACGCCGCTTGCCGCGCAGCCTTATTACCAACCCCAGCAGCAACCCTTTCCGCAACAAGGGTACCCGCAACAGGGTTTCCCGCAGCAGCAATTGCCGCGCGGCGTCGTCCTCGACCCGCGCGATGTGGCCGAGGCCCAGCGCGAGCATGCCGAAATGGCGCGCGAGCTTGGCGGCGAGGAAACCGGCCCCCGCGCCGCTTATGTCAGCGCGATCGGCCAGAAGGTCGCGGCCTACTCCGGCCTTGCCAACCCGAGCCAGCAAATCCGCATTTCAACGCTTAATTCGGCGGTCGAAAACGCCTTCGCGGTGCCGGGCGGTTATGTTTACGTGACGCGTCAGCTGCTCGTCCTGATGGATGACGACAGCGAACTGGCGTTCGCGCTTGGCCACGAGATTGGCCACGTCGCCGCGCGCCACTCGCAGCAGCGCCAGGCCTATGCCCAGCGCAGTAGCGTGATGGGCGTGCTCGGGCAGCTGCTCGGCGCGGTGATGGGCAATAATGTCTTCGGCAGCATGATTTCGCAGTCGGCCCAGCGCGCCTCGAAAATGCGTACGCTGAGCTTCAGCCGTGATCAGGAATATAAGGCCGACGAGCTTGGTCTGCGCTATATCCTTCAGGCTGGCTACGATCCGTCGGGCGCGCCGGAAGTCTTGGCTGCGCTGACCCGCGCCAGTGCTCTCGAGGCGCGAATGCAGGGCAAGGTTAATCGTCAGACGCCCGAATGGGCGAGCACCCACCCGCTCAGCGAAAACCGCATGCAGCGAGCGCGTGCGGCGGCCCAGCAGACCGGGCGCCTGGGCCAGGGCATCAAGAACCGCGACCGCTATTTGGCGATGTTGCAGGGTGCCTATGTCGACGACGACCCCGCCCAGGGGATCATCGACGGGCCTTTGTTCACCCATCCTGATCTGCGCATCCAGTTCCAGGTGCCGCAAGGCTATTTGATGTCCAACGGGGCAACCGCGGTGACGGTGAGCGGCGGCGCGGGCAAAGCGCAATTCAGCGGCGGCCGCTTCACCGGCAGCCTCGATCAATATATCCTGGGTGTCTATCGCGAACTGACCAACGGCCAGTCGCAATTGGCGGTGCCGCCGCCCCAGCATACGACGATCAACGGCATGCCGGCCGCGATCACCACCGCGCGCGTCCGCTCGAACAACAGCTATGTCGATGCCAGCGTCGTCGCCTATCAATGGGCGCCCGACCGCGTCTATCACTTCGTCATGCTGACCCAGGGCGGCTATGGCATTCAGCCATTCAGCCAGATGGTCAATTCGCTGCGCCGGATCACGCCGGCCGAGGCCGCGGCGATCCGCCCGCGAGTCATCGATGTGGTGACGGTGAGGCCGGGCGATACCGTCCAGTCGCTGGGCGCGCGCATGGCTTATCGAGATTTGCGGGTTGAGCGCTTCATGGCGATCAATGGGATCGGCGCGAACGTGCCGCTGGTGCCCGGTCAGAAGGTCAAATTGGTGGTATTCGGAGCGCGCCGCGCCTGAAAGGGAGCGCGTGAATCGCTAGAGCAACTTGACGGATAGAATGTTCGCGAGGTTGGTCCACATACCTTCGGTGCCGCCCCCAAGGGCACTCAGCGCGCCGACCAGCCCGACGCCGAGGAACGCGGCGATAAGTCCGTATTCGATTGCTGTCGCGCCACTCTCATCGGACGCGATTGCACGTAACGCATTGCGGATAGCAGTCACGCCACCCTCCTCTAGTCCTGGTCCACAATGCTCTGATTAAAGGGCGGAGGTTAACGAGTTGTGCCGCAGGCCGGTTAATGGCGGCGCCGACATCAAGCGGCCGGCGCTTGCTGCCATGCCATGAAATGCAGGACTTCGATCGTTTCCAAGGTCTTGCCCGCGCTTCCGGCGGCGGCAAACGCTGATTCGGCGTCCGCTCGAAAGGATCGTGTCAGGCCGGTTCGTGGGCGGACGCGAAGCACATTGGTCGCGGCCATTGCCCGTAGATCCGCGACCAGCCGCCCGAACGAGCCATAAGCGATGCGCACGCGATCGACATCGACAACCGGTCGGACCAGGCCAGCCTGCTCCAGCAGTGGAGCCAAAGCGGCCGCTTCGATGCGCGGATGGACGTGCGCCTGGGCGGCGCCGGCCTGCTTCCCGGCCGCGAGCATTGCCGCGCGCAACCTCGGCAACGTATCGCCGCCGCTCATTGCCCCGATCAGCAGCCCGCCCGCGCGGAGGGCCAGGGCCAAGCGGCGCAGCGTCCCCGGCAAATCGTCGATCGTGTCGAGCGTGCCAATGGCGACGATGAGGTCAACGCTTCCCGGGGCGATACCAAGTTGCTCCTCGCGTACCGCATCCTCGTCGAGCGCAGCCGCGAACAAGGGTCCGGGATCGACCGCCGCCACCTCGTCCGCGACGATCTTCAGCCGCTCGCGCCAGGCGGGGTCGGGACAGCCGATGATCAAAGCGCGCCCGAACCGGCGATCGAAGAGCGGCAATCGCTCGAGCAGGTCGGCGAACGCGCGCTCGTGCAGGAATAGCGCCGGGCCGCTGCGGGCGGCGCGGTCGCGGCGCTGAGCGCGCAAAACGTGGTCGAACAGCAGCGGCATTGGCGGCACTTGTGCGACGCGCCGCGCCGCGCGACAAGCAGGGGCATGAAGCAGATCAAGTCGATCGGCGGAAAATTGCTCGATTTCGTGCTTCCGCCGCGCTGCGCCGCCTGCGGGACGATCGTCGGCGACCTCGACAGTTTCTGCGCCGATTGCTGGCTCAAAGTCGACTTTCTCGGCAATTCGGGTTGCCACACTTGCGGCCGCCCGCTGGAGGCGACGGAGGCCAGCGAATGCGCCGTGTGCCTGGCCGCGCCGCCGATCCTTGCTCGCACGCGAGCAGCGGTTGCTTATGGCGAGATTGCCCGATCAATCGCCATTCGCGGCGCAAGGTCGCGCTGGCGCGGACGATGGCGCGCTATATGGCGCCGCTGGCCGGCGAAGCTGGCGATGGCGCGGAGGAGGCAATTCTGATTCCGGTCCCGCTCCATCGTTGGCGGCTGTGGGGTCGGGGTTTCAACCAGTCGGCGTTGGTTGCCGCAGCTTTGTCGCAGCGCCTTGGCATCCCTGGCGACAATTTCATGCTCGAACGGACCCGCCGCACTCCCCCGCTCAAGGGCATGGGCGAGCGCGAGCGGCGGCGCACCGTCGCCGGCGCCTTTCGAGTCACCACCGGGACCGCCTTCGCGGCAAGCGCGTCATCTTGATCGACGATGTGCTGACCACCGGAAGCACCGCCGAGGCCTGCGCCAAGGCGCTGCAACGTGCCGGCGCGACGAGAGTTGAGCTATTATGCTGGGCACGGGTGATGCGTCCGACGCACTTCGTCCGCTAAGAGACCCAAGACCAATGCCAGGAGATCACGTGCCGACCGTTGAAATCTATACCAAGCAATTTTGCGGCTTTTGCGCTCGGGCGATCAATCTGCTCGGCGCCAAAGCGGTGCAAGTCGAGGAAATCCCGATCGACGGCAATATGCAGCTGCGCGCAGTGATGATCGAACGTGCTAACGGCCGCACCACGGTGCCGCAGATTTTCATCCGCGGCGAGCATATCGGCGGCTGCAATGAATTGGTTCGCCTTGAGCAACAGGGCATTCTCGACGGGATGCTGGTCGGCTGATGCCGCGGATCGCGTTGTTCCAGCCGACCACGGGTATCGACCCCGCTGCCAACGCCGCCAAGCTGGTTGCGGCGGCGAGCGCCGCCAAGGCGGGCGGAGCGGCGATGCTGTTCACGCCCGAGATGTCGGGGCTCCTCGACCGCGACCTGGAACGTGCCGCTACCTCGATCGCGGGGGAAGATGACGACCGTGTCCTCGCCGCGATGCGCGAGGCAGCGACCGCGCACGGGCTTTGGATTCACTTGGGTTCGCTCGCCATTCGCCGCTCCGACGGCAAGCTCTCCAACCGCGCATTCGTCATCGATCCGGCGGGGGCAATCCGTGCCCGCTATGACAAAATCCACATGTTCGACGTCGATCTGCCGACCGGCGAGCGGTGGCGCGAATCGAACAGCTATGCCGCGGGCGGCGAAGCGGTGGTCGTGGACGGCACGCCGCTCGGCCGACTGGGCCTCGCCATTTGCTATGACATGCGCTTCCCCGCCTTGTTCGAGCGGCTCGCCGAAGCGGGCGCCGACTGCCTGTCGGTGCCGGCCGCATTCACCGTTCCGACGGGCAAAGCGCATTGGCACATCCTGTTGCGCCAGCGGGCGATCGAAGCGCAGGCCTTCCTGGTTGCAGCGGCGCAGTGCGGGCAGCACGAAGACGGCCGCGAGACCTTTGGCCACTCGCTGGTGGTCGATCCGTGGGGGCAGGTGTTGCTCGACCAGGGTGAAGCCCCGGGGCTTGGATTCGCCGACGTCGATCTCGCGCAAATTGCCGCTGTGCGGGCTCAAGTACCGGCGCTGTCGCATCGCCGCACGGTTGCGCCCGCCATAGTCCGTTGAATTGATCGCGAGCCGCCCTTTGCCTATGCGGGAAGCCGGATGGACGGCCCCGTAGCTCAGCAGGATAGAGCGCCGGATTCCTAATCCGTAGGTCACAGGTTCGAATCCTGTCGGGGTCACCATCGCGACGAGCCGCCGCGCCCAAGCGAAGTGTTTTCTTGCCAAGCCGATTGAATGCCTATTCTCCAGTCAATAACTAGACATTAACCTTGCACCCATGTTCAGCGATATCTCGAGCTCCCCGTCTGCTGCTTCACCCCCGGGCGATGCATATCCCGTTGCCATCGTTGGTGGAGGATTTTCGGGAACAGTGGTTGCATCCCTGTTAGCGCGGTCGGGCCTATCCGTCATACTGGTCGATGGCAGCGCGAAGGTCGGGAGAGGAACCGCCTATTCGACGACCGAGCCCGCTCATTTGCTCAATGTCCCGGCGGAGCGGATGAGCGCTTTCGTCGATGATTCCGACGATTTCCTGCGCGCCATTGCAGATGAAGGCGGCGGACCCAACACCTTCGCTCCGCGCCGCCGTTACGGCGAGTATCTGCGCGCGATCTTCGATCAAGCGATCGCCGGCGGACTGGTGAAACTTGTCGCCGCCAATGCGGTCTCGGCTACTCAGGACAGCGGTTCGTGGGAACTCGTCCTCGACACTGGCGAGCGGCTGGCGGCGTCCGCACTGGTGCTCGCAACCGGCAATCAGCCGCCAGCCGCCGTGCGCGGTTTTGACGATTTCGGCCCGTACTTTGTCGCCAATCCGTGGAGCGCGGACGCGCTTGCGCAGATCGACACGGTTGCCAGGGGGGGCGGCGACGTCCTGCTCATCGGCACTGGCCTGACCATGGTCGATACCGTCCTCAGCCTGGAAGCGGCGGGCTTTGCCGGCCGGATCACGGCCGTGTCGCGGCGCGGCCAATTGCCGCAATCGCACGGCGATTTCGAGCCAGCGCGGATGGCCATGGCCGACATTCCGGCGGGATCGTTGATGTCGGTGTGGCGCTGGCTGCGTCGGCGCAGCGCGGAGATTGGCTGGCGATCGGCGATCGACAGCCTGCGCCCCCATAGCCAGGCACTGTGGCAAAGCCTGCCGGTCGCCGACCGAAGGCGTTTCATGCGCCACGCCCGGGCGTGGTGGGATGTCCGCCGCCATCGGCTGGCCCCGCAGGTAGCAAAAGCGGTCGAAATCCTAATTTCGGCCAACCGGCTCGAGATCGTCGCCGGGAAGGTGGAGAGCGCGCGCACTGGCGAGAGTGCAATCGAGGTTGCGCTGCGCAGACGCGGTCAGCGCGCCGCAGAATGGCGTCACTTCGCCCTCGTCATCAACTGCACGGGTCCGCTGCACGCCATCAGCCGAACCACCGATCCGCTGCTCCGCAGCTTGTTCGACGGGGGCCTGGCCAAGCCCGATGATCTCGACATCGGTCTCGCGCTGGGCGAGGGCGCACGTGTCGTCGGCGCGCGCAATTTGTGGGCGGTAGGTACCCTGACCAAGGGCCGCTATTGGGAGATTATCGCGGTTCCTGATATCCGCGAGCAGGCTGCGGCGGTCGCGGTCGGAATAGTCGAGGATTCGAAGCATGTCCAAACCGAGCGGAACGAGCGCGCCTGAAGACGGCGATCTGGTCGCGCCACCGGCCAAGGTCGCAGTTCCGACCGATGTCGCCGACGCCGTGCGCACGATCATTCGCTGGGCTGGTGACGATCCCGACCGTGAAGGGCTGCTCGATACCCCGGCGCGGGTCGCTCGGGCGTGGAAGGAATATGCCAGGGGCTATGGCGAGGACCCGTCGCTGCACTTGTCGCGGACCTTCGACGAAGTTGGCGGATATGACGAGATCGTCCTGCTCAAGGACGTTCCGTTCCAGTCACATTGCGAACATCACATGGCGCCGATCATGGGCAAAGCGGCGATCGCCTATTTGCCCGGCAACCGCGTTGTCGGAATTTCCAAATTGGCGCGCGTGCTGCACGGCTTTGCTCGCCGCTTGCAGGTCCAGGAGCGGCTGACCGCGCAGGTCGCTGACTGCATTTGGGAGCATCTTCAGCCCAAGGGCGTCGCGGTGGTGATCGAGGCAAGTCATGCCTGCATGACCGCGCGCGGGGTCGGTACGCCTGGCGTGCTGATGACCACCAGCCGGATGATGGGTACATTCCGCGAGGATGAGCGAAGCCGCCGCGAAGTACTCGCGCTGATGGGCTATTGATCCCCCTCAAAACGCGCACTTTGCCACGGCTTGATTAGCGCGTAGCGTTGCCGACTCAGGGTCGAGGGGGAACGCCATGAGTATCACGCGCCGCGCATTGCTCGAACGAGTCGCGCTGATTGGCGGGGCCGGAGCGACCTATCTGGCGATGGAGGCGATGGGCCTTGCCGCCGTCACGCCGCTAGGCGCCGAGAATTTTCAGCTTCCCCAGGGCAGCGGCGCCGGCAAGTCGGTGGTCGTGCTCGGAGCTGGCATCGCCGGGCTGGTCGCGGCTTACGAACTCAGTCGCGCGGGATATCGGGTCAAGGTGATCGAGGCGCAGGACCGCATCGGCGGGCGGGCGTGGACGATTCGTGGGCAGACCAAGATCGAACAGATCGGCCGGCCCGACCAGATGTCGAACTTCGCCCCCGGGCAATATTTCAACCCAGGCCCGACGCGCATTCCCTCGACCCACCGTGCGGTCTTGTCTTACGCCAAGCGCTTCGGGGTGAAGTTGGAGCCGTTCGTCAATTCGAACCGCAATGCGAAGTGGGATTTCGGGGGAAAGATCCATCGTGAGGCGCGGCACGTGATCGATGCCCGCGGGCAAATTGGCGAGCTATTGGCCAAGGCGATCGACCAGCACCGGCTCGACGGGGTCGCGCCCAAGGGCGAGGTCGAGATGATCCGCCAGTTTCTCGCGCCGTGGGCGCTGCTCGATCGCAAGGGCAAGTATGTCGGCGACGGAGCAAGCGGCTATGCTGCCGCTCCGGGCGCCTACGCCAATGCCCCGGTCGGCCTCGACCCGCTCAGCTGGAAGGAATTATTGCCCAGCGAATCAATCGCTTTGCCCTATTTGTTCGAACTCATCCCCGACATGCAGGCGACGATGTTGCAGCCGGTCGGCGGCATGGATCGAATCGTCTACGCCATTTACGATCAGGTGAAACCGCTGGTGCAATTGAACAGCCCGGTTAGCGCGATCCGCCAGACCGGCGGCAAAGTGACGATCGAACATGGCACCGAACGTCAGGTGACCGTTGCCGATTATTGCGTGTGCACCATTCCGATGCCGGTCCTGGCCCGCATCCCAAGCGACTTTTCGCCAGCCAAGAAGAAAGCGCTGACCAGCGTCAAATATCTCAAAAGCGTCAAATTGGCGTTTCAGGCGCCGCGCTTCTGGGAAGAGGATGACGACATTTACGGCGGGCCGGCGTGGACCGACCGGGCGAACGAGAACATGCTTTATCCGTCGAACGATTTTGGAGCGCCGCTGGGCGTTCTCGTCGCGGCCTATTGCGCCGGCTGGACCGGCCGCAACAACCCCGATGCCTTTGCCGCTTTGTCGCACAAGGAGCGCATCCGCATCTGCATCGAAGCAGTAGAAGCGATGCACCCGGGTCGGTCGAAACTGCTCAGCAGTCCGGTGCAAGTCGCCTGGGGCCTGACCAAATATTCGGAAGGGGTCGGCCCCGAATGGCCCGGCGGTCCCGGCTCGAGCGGGGCCCGGCCGGCCGAATATACCGAACTCGCCCGACCCGAAGGCCCGATCGTGTTTGCCGGCGAGCATCTATCCTACGCCCAAACTTGGCAGGAAGGCGCGGTGCTGGCGTCGCACGAGGCGATGAAGCTGGTCCATTCGATGGTCGCGGCGAAGACCTCGTGAGGGGCCAGTTCGGAGCAAAGCGGGAAGCAGGTCGATGAGCGATTTCGCGTCGCGCTGGAGCAGGGCCTCGACTCGCCTGATCGCCGTGATGCTGATCCTTGGTATCGCCGCCGGAGTCGCGGTAACGCGCCTTGGCGATGGCGTCGCGCAGCCCGCACTCGGCCTCGCCTCGACCGTCGGCGGACTATGGCTCGATGCCCTGCGCATGACCATCATTCCATTGCTCTTCGCATTGCTCATCAAAGGTGTGGTCAGCGGCAGCTCGGCGGCGCGCGGAAGCCGGCTGGCGATCCGCGCCATCGGCTGTTTCCTCCTGCTGTCATTTATCTCGGCAGGCCTCGGGGCGATCGTCGCACCCGCGCTGCTCGCCGCTTTCCCGCTCCCGCCCGAAGCGATTCAGGCACTGCGCAGCGCACTCGGCTCGGTCGACATGGCTGGAATTGGCACCGGCACCGCCAGCGCGGCGGACTTTTTCCGCTCGTTCGTACCGGTGAATCCGTTCAAGGCCGCGGCCGAGGGCGGGGTGTTGCAGGTGATGGTGTTTGGCCTCGTCTTCGGGCTTGCGGTCAGCCGTCTCGAAAGTGGGCTGCGCGATCCGGTGGTGACGTTCTTCGACGCCGTCGGCCAAGCGATGGTCGTGATTGTCGGATGGATATTATTGGCCGCGCCGGTCGGCGTGTTCGCGCTTGCCTTTGCGCTTGGCGCGGGGGCGGGAGCCGGGGCTTTCGGCGCGGTCGCCCACTATCTCGCGATCTACATGGGCACCGGACTTTTCGGCCTCGCTTTGGCTTATGTCGTTGCCGTGGTGTTCGCGCGCTTTCCGCTCAGTGCCTTTTCCAAGGCGATGCTGCCAGTCCAGTCGTTCGCCTTTTCGACCCAGTCGTCGACCGCTTCCCTGCCGCTCATGCTCGAAGCATCGCGCGAGCTCCAGGTCAGCGAGGCGACCCGCGACGTCGTCTTGCCGATGGCGGTCGCCTTGTTCCGGATGCTCGGGCCGGCGATGAACATCGCGGTCTGTTTTTACATGGCGCATTGGCTGGGCATTCAACTTGGCGTTGGCGAAGTGCTGGCCGGGGTCGCGGTCGCAACCTTGGCGTCGATCTCTGCTCCCGGCCTGCCCGGTCAGCTGAGTTTCGTATCATCGGTGGGGCCGATCGCGGTGGCCATGGGCCTGCCACTCGCGCCGCTTGGCATCTTTATCGCCGTCGAACCGATTCCCGACATGCTGCGGACCGTCACCAACGTCACCATGGACGTGGCCGTGACCGGCGCGGTCGATCGTCAGCTGGCGCGGAAAAACGTCCGCAAGGTGAAAAGCAAATGATCTCGTTCGTCGATTGGTCCACGCCTGCCTGACGTTCGTCGTCCGGACGACCGGCACCCGGCGGTGGTCGAAAGATACGTGAATGCGCGGGACTTGGCGCCGACAAGTGCAGTGCGACGCGGGGTTTCCCCCAAATGCAATCCAACGCCGCCCCGCGTCGCAACCAATATTGCTGTCGTCGATGATGCCTGTGCCCACCGTTAGCCTCGCCGGCTCGCGGCTGGCGTGACGCCTGCGCTGCAGCCCTAGCGGCCGGCGATGCTGCGCACGCGGTCCGAGTACAGCCGACCGACCGGCTGTTCGGTCGCATCGGCCAGCCGCGCGATCCAGCGTCCCGACGGATTGCGCGCGAAGCCGGCTATGAAATCCTTGCGCACGATTGCCGAGCGATGGAGCCGGACGAACAGTTCTGGGTCCAACCCCTCCTCGAGCGCAGTCATCGAATGGTGGATCAGCCAGCTGCGCCGGCCGACGTGGAGCCGCATGTAATCGCGCTCGGCCGAGACCCGGTCGACATCGCGCGCGGCGATCCGCACCAGGCCTGACATATCTGAAGCCCAGAATTCCTCGAGCCACTGCGAGCCCTCGCCGCGGCGCGGTTCGCTGCCGCGCTGATCGATATAGGTCCGGGCCCGCTCGATCGCCCGCTGGAGCCGCGCCGGCTCGACCGGCTTCATCAGATAATCGACCGCCTCAACCTCAAACGCGGCAACCGCGAACTGGTCGAACGCGGTCACGAAGATCACTGCCGGCGACGGCGTTTGCTCGGCCAGCGCGCGCGCCACCTCAATCCCGTCGAGACCGGGCATGGCGATGTCGAGCAGGAGCACATCGGGGTGAAGCGCGCGGTTCAAGTTGATCGCGCTCTCGCCATCGCTGGCGGTGCCGACCAGCTGTGCTCCGGTAGTCCGCGCGAGCAGCAACTGGAGGCGCTCGACCGCCAGCGGCTCGTCGTCCGCGATAAGCACTTTGAGCGGTGCAACTTCAGTCACGAAGGATCTCCGCCGGCACGGTCAGGCTGACTTTGTAACCACCGCCGGTCATCGGCCCGAAGCGGCATTGGGCGCGCGTTCCGAAGCGCGCTTCGAGCCGCTGGCAGACGTTGGACAGGCCAACGCCAGTGCCCTCGTGCGTAGCAGCCGGAAGCTCATCGCGCCCGCCATTCTTCAACCGGTTGCTGATCTCGACGACCATCTGGCCATCGCCAAGCGCGCGCGCCTCGATCCGGATGGTGACCGCCTTGCGGCTTTTCGAAACGCCATATTTGATCGCGTTTTCCACGATAGGTTGAAGGATAAGGGCAGGAAGCCGCGCGCGCTGCAATTCGGGAGGGACGTCGATTTCCACGTGCAGGCGGTCGGGGAAGCGGGCCATCTCGATATCGAGATAGAGGCGCTGGAGATCAATCTCCTCCGACAGGCTGACATCGGCGGTGGGATCGAGCGACAGGCTCGAGCGGAAGAAAGTCGACAGCGCCAGCAGCATGGCTTCGGCGCGATCGGTGCGGCCGGTCATGACCAGTGACGACAGCGAATTGAGCGTATTGAACAGAAAGTGCGGATTGACCTGGTAACGGAGCGCTCGGACCTGCGCCGCTTGGGCCGCACTTTCGGCATCGGCCAGCCGCCGCTGTACCGCGAGCGAATTCGCTTGCGCCCGAGTGGCGACGTAGAATGCGCTCCACGCCATGAAGAAGAACAACCACACGACGCTGCTGTCGGCGACATAGCGGACGCGCTTGTTGCGATCGAGTTCACGCATTTTGGGGAAGGTCAGCACCAAGGGTTCCTGGGCCGACCGCTCGATGCGGATCTGCTGACCCTTCTCGACGATCACGAACCCCTCGCGCGCCTGATAGCGGAATTCTTCGCGACTTTCGCGCATCAGGTCCTCAAGCTGGAGCAGCGAGAAGGCGAGCACCACTGAGGCCACCAGCGAGGCGAGAAACGCCGCCGCTGCCTTACGCCTGATCGATCGGCCCGGCGCGAACCAGCTGATCGCGAGATAGACGATGGCGTTGAGGAAGATGCCAAGTCCAATAATCACCAGCTTGTTCTGGAACGTCGTCCACGGATCGCTGCCGAGGAGTGCGCGGGCGACGACCGTCGCGGCATAGAACAGCCAGAAGCCGACGATCGACTTCAATGCCGTTCGCCAATCGCCGAAGCGGCGCGAGTTTTCTGCGATTGCGCTGACCATCGATGGTCAATGACCCAAATCGCGCCGCTTCGCTACCGCCACCCGGCCATTGGCAGAAGCGGGATCACGCTCGGTCGAAGGATCCGAGGCAGTGACAGGGAACGGCGCCGGTCGGAACTCGTTGAGCGAAACGAAACACTCTTGCAGCGGGACCGGCCATGCCAACGATTGAAAATGACAATGAAAAGCACGTTCCGCCGCCGACGCTGTCGAGCGCGCCAGAGAAGGAACTGGAGCAGAAATTGAAGCGCAATCCGAACGACGATGACGCCAAGGTTGACGTCGGTTCGGACCAGTCAATGGACGCTTCCGATCCGCCGTCGTCCTCGCATCCAGGGCAAAAGGACGAGCCAGTGCCCTCGTCGAGCTTTCCCGAATAATCATTACGCTTCCGTAACCCGTTGAACCTGTTGCCGATATTCAACACCGGCAGGGATTGTTGGGGATAAGTGAAGATTTGTCGTTGCCGCGGCGACTCCCCTCTGATTCACTGATGAATGGGGGGTGGGAATGTGGTTAACGGTCGATCAACCGTTTGCGCTGCATAATCCCGCCAGGAACAAGGAGTCGGGACATGGTTGAGCGGACCACGCACGCACCGGGAGGCAATCTCCTCATCTCCGAGATGAAGGAATTTGCTGGCTTCCCGAAGTCGACCCAGCGCTACATTCGCCGCGCGCTCGACGTAGCCTACGGGCGCCGAGATGCGATCGAATACTGGGCGCGCGACGATGGCGAAGTGGCCGGCATTCGTGCCCAGGCCCGACTCTACAAGCAACTCGATCACCTGCGCCTCCAGGTTCCCGATGACAGCGGCCTCGACATGATCGACCCGTTCATGGGTATGCTGATCACGTTGTCGGCATTCGATCTCGGCCAGGAACGGCTTGATGGGTTCATCGCCTATCGTTTTCTCTACGAACGGCTGCTCGGCGCATCGGTGCGGCCGTGGTTGCCGGCGGCCTTCTGCGCTGCTGCGGCGCTCCCGCATCTCCATCCCGATCGTCGCCGGATCCTGCTGCAATCGATCAGCGAAGGCGCGGCGACCGCGCCCGGCTGGTCGAGCCGCGAGCCGATCTTTTGGCCCGAATGGGTCGAAAAAGTCGACCTCGCCGACGCTGCCTAAGGCGCGATCGAGGGGTAGATTTTCGCGAGCTGAGTCAGCGTGTCCGCCGCATTGCGGTGGTGAACGAACACGACGCCATGCGCTTCATAGGCGGCGCGGTGGGTCTCGCGATCATCGACCAGGACATCGCCCGCATTCATGAAGCGGTGCTTGTCGCGGGCCATGCAGGTGATCATCGGCACGCCTGGAAAATGGTGCTTCGCCCAAGCGACCTTTTGCGGCGCCGCCCATTGACCGATCGGCAGGCCGGTGAGGATCGTCGGGTGGAGATGCTCGATCGCCGCAAATAGCTCGCTCGCGTCCTTCATCAACGGGAGTTGCGCGTAGAAATCGGGCGCTCGTGCCAGCCGGCCCCAGAATTCGCGCGGCGAATGGTCATTCTGGAATTGCGCCGAGCCTGACCCGAGCAGCGCCACGACCCCCGCATCGAAATCGGCGAGCACCCCGTCGCAATCAAGGAACAGCCGCGGCAAGCTCACGCGCTGCCGCCGAGCCGTTCGAGGAGTGACAGCCCGAATTCGCCCAAACTGTCGTCGCGTGCGCCCATGATGACGATGCGATCGCCGGCGCGCGCCTCGTCGAGCAGCGCATCGCCGATCGCCGACCGTTCGCCAACGTGCCGGGCGGTCGCGCCGCGTTCGCCGATTGCGGCGGCGAGCCAGGCGCTATCGCGGCTCTTGTCGGCCGTTCCACCCTGATAGACCGGGTCGGGCAGGAACAGCATGTCTCCCGGCGCCATCCCGCGCGCGAAGCTGTCCGCCAATTGCTCGCCCATCTTGGCCAGTGGACCAAAACCGTGCGGCTGGAACATGATCAGCAGGCGCCCGTCTCGCGCGCGCAGCGTCGCCAGGCTGGCATCGATCTTGTCCGGGTTGTGCGCGAAATCGTCGATGACGGTGACGTCCGCGGCGCTGCCCAAGGTTTCGAGCCGGCGCTTGATGCCTTCGAACCGGCCGAGCGCGGTTGCTGCATCCTCGAGCCGGACGCCGAGTGCGAGCACCGAGGCAATCGCGGCCAGCGCGTTGGATGCATTGTGGCGACCGGGGACTGGCAAATGGACCTCGGCGCGCTCGCCCACAGCCTCGACCGCGAAGGCCGAGCCGCTGTCGGTATCGCGGTAATCCTTACCCTTCACCGCCGCGCCTGGGCTGTCGAAGCCGTAGCCGACGAGCCGGGCCGGATCGAGCGTCTCGGCGAGCAATCGCGCTTCAGGGTCGTCGAGATTGACGACCGCCTTGCGCGCCGCGCCGAGAAAGCCCGCGAACAGGCTGCGCAGCTCGTCCATTTCCTTGTGGTCGAGGGTGACGTTGGTCACCACTGCGACCTCGGGACGGTAGAGCGCGATCGAGCCATCGCTTTCGTCGACTTCGCTCACGAACATCTCGGGGTCGCCGACCAGCGCGCTGGCGTAGGGCGCTGCGGGGGTGACGAAATTCTTCATCACCGCGCCGTTCATGACCGTCGGCTGGCGGTGGTAAGCGTGGAGGATCCAGCCGGTCATTGCAGTGACGGTCGATTTGCCGCTGGTGCCGCCGATGGCGACGCTGCGCTGTACCTTATTGAGCAATTGAGCGAGAAATTGCGGGCGGGTGAGATGGGTCAGGCCAAGCTCGCGGGCGCAGACGACGTCGGGAATCGTTTCCTCGACCGCAGCCGAGGTCACCAGCGTCATTCCGGGCTTGAGACCACTGCCGTCCTGGGCGAACAACTGGATTCCCAGGCTGCGCAGATACTCGAACTTGGACTGGGTGCGGCCTGCATCGAGCGAGCGGTCGGACCCCGCCACCTTGCCGCCCGACGCGCGCACGATCGAGGCCAGCGGCAACATGCCACTGCCGCCAATGCCGCAGAAAAATATGTTCGAATCGTTCATCGATCAGCGCCCTATTGCCTAAGGCGGGCGGGCGAAAGAGGCCTATTTGCAAGCGCCGCCGTCAGCCCAGCCGGTCCAGCCCGGACCGCGCACGACCCGGCCCGGCTTGGCGCCGGTGTGCTTGCCGTCCTTCCACACCTGCGTGCCGTTGACGAACACCTGCTCAACTCCGGTCGCCAGCTGTTGCGGCTTGGCGAAGGTGGCGTGGTCGCGAACCGTGGCCGGGTCGAAGATGACGACGTCGGCGTAATAGCCGGGCATCAGGACCCCGCGGCCCTTGATGCCAAGGTTGGTCGCGGGAAGCGAGGTCAGCCGTCGGATCGCATCGGGCAATCCGATCGCTTTTTCGTCGCGCGCATATTTGCCGATTACCCGCACGAAATTGCCGTAGGAGCGCGGATGGGTCGACGATTTCAGGAACACGCCTTCCGGCGCCTGCGAATCGCCGTCGGAACCGAACGACATCCACGGCAAACCGACGTGGCGACGGACATTGTCCTCACTCTGGCCGAAATAGACGACTTGGATTCGTGTTCCGTCTTCGACGATCAGGTCCGCCGCTACCTCGTCCGGAGCCTTGCCGCGGTCCTTGGCGACTTCAGCCAGAGTCTTGCCGGTCAGTGGCTTGAGGCGATCGGTCTTGAATCCGACCAGGATCACCTTATCGGGATCATGTGATACGAGATCGGCGTTTTCGGTCCCCGACGGCCCGCGCATTTCAGCGATTGCCTTGGCTCGTTGTGCAGGGTCTTTGAGGCGTTTGACCCATGCTTCCAGGCCCCCATCCTGTATCCATACCGGGAAAGCCGCGTCGAATCCGGTGGAACTCGCGGGATATGTGTACATGTCGGCGGTGATCCGCTGTCCGCCAGCACGCGCCGCCTCGACCCGCGCGATGGCGGCGTCGATCTTCTCCCAATTCTTTCGCCCCGACTGCTTGAAATGATAAATTTCGGCGGGTGCGCCGGATTCGGCGGAAATACGAATGAGCTCGTCGATAGCCTCGATCAGCTTGGGCCCTTCGTCGCGGATATGGCTGATGTACATCCCGCCGCATTTTCCTGCCTCGCTGGTGATCGCCACCAGCTCCGGCGTTTCGGCATAATTGGCCGGGGCATAGATCATCGACGATCCGACCCCCATGGCGCCGTCCTTCATCGCCGCGCGCACCAGCGCCTTCATCCGCTCAAGCTGTTGCGGCGTGGGATCGATATCGCTTTCGCCAAGCTCATGGATGCGAACGGTGGTCGCGCCAACGAACGATGCGACGTTGGGCGTGACGCCCTTGCGCTGGAGCATCTCTAGATATTGCCCGAGCGTCGTCCAGGTGATTGGATATTTGATGTCGCCTTGGCGCGACCGCTCGAGGCGCTTCATCGCCGGCGTATAGGGGCCCATGCTATTGCCTTCGCCGAACACCTCGAGGGTTACGCCTTGAGCGGTGTCGCCCATGCCCCGGCCATCGACGATGAGGCTGTCGATCGCCCAGCTAAGCATGTTGATGAAGCCCGGGGAGACGGCCTTGCCATTGGCCTCGATGGTCTTGGCGGCGGTGCCCGGCGCCTGGGGCCCGACATAGACGATACGGTCGCCGTTCAGCGCCACGTCACCGACAAACGGCGCGCCGCCCATGCCGTCGTAAATCGTTCCGCCGTGCAGCAGCACGCTATAATCTGGGGCGGTCGCGGCGCTCGCGAGAGTCGCAGTCGAAACCAGCAAGGCGGCGCAGCTCAGGCGGAATTTCATCATCATATCCCCTTCCAACTGGAGCAAGGATTGCCTTATCTGCAGTTGGGACGCCACTTTTAACTGACGGGGACCGGAATGCGCATTGCCGTGGTGGCGCCAAGCTGCACCTTGAGCCGCGATGCGGCCACCGCACTCGAAGCGCTGGTCGCGGCGCGCGGCGATTGCGAGGTGGTGATCGACCCGCAATGCTTTCTCACAGACGGTCATTTCGCCGGCACCGATCATGAACGGCTGGCGGCCCTTCGCGCGGCCATGGCCGATCCCGATGTCGATGCCTTGTGGTTCGCGCGCGGCGGCTATGGCTCCAACCGCATCGCCGAGGCGACGCTGGCCGAACTGCCTGCCGCGGCCATGGACAAGGTTTATTGCGGCTATAGCGATGCCGGCTTCGTCCATGCCGCGTTCGACCGCGCAGGGCTCAAGGCGGTGTGGGGACCGATGCCGCAGGATCTGGTCCGCGATGGCGGCGCGGCGGCGGTGACGCGGATGCTCGACTGGTTGGTGCGGCGCGACTCGACCGCGCTCGAAGGCGGGCTCGACGGTCCGGCAATGGCGTTCAACCTCACTGTCCTCTCCAACCTCCTCGGAACCGCGATCGAGCCCGACCTTGGCGGCATCGACCTGTTGCTCGAGGATGTCGGCGAACATCATTACCGGCTCGACCGGGCAATGTTCCACCTGACCGGCAGCGCCAACGTTCGCTCGGTGCGGCGAATTCGCCTTGGCCGCCTCAGCGATATTCCGCCCAACAGCCCCGAATTCGGGCACGACGAACGGGCCATTATTGCCGATTGGTGCGCCCGCGCCGGGATCGACTTTGCGGGCCCCGCCGACATCGGTCACGACATCGCCAACAAGATCGTTCCGTTCGGTTCTTCGACCGATTGAAGAACCTCGTCCGCTTTCCCTTGCAACGGGCGAGCGATTGCGCTCTATCAAGGGTCGAAACAACAGGAGGGCCTAATGGCACAAAGTGGTCGTAAAGCTGGGGGCGGGCTTGCACGTCCGGTTCAACCGTC
>JBDSEL010000026.1:0-32772 GCA_039920065.1 Sphingomicrobium sp.
CGAAGCTTCGCAATCAACTCCGGATGCGCGCGCAACATCTTTGCGCCGGCAGCGGCGATCGTCGCGGGCACCGGTATGTCGCAGGTCGGTCGAAGCGTTGGCTCGCCGCTTGGTGTGGTAGAGTCCCCGCAAAGTTTGCGGACCGCGCTCTGAATACTATCGGGGATTACGGCGCGCACGTCGTCGCGATAGGGTGTGAGGACGGCCTGTCTTCCAATCACCTCGTAATCAAAGTTCAGCATCGCGATAATCGAGTCGCGCAGCGGCTCGTTCCTGATCTTGCGTACTTGGTCTCCGCCAAGCAGCATGGCGTAGGTTTGCCCGACAGTGACGGAATACGCGATTTGGCTCGCCTGGTACGCGGCGATCACGAAATCGCGGTCGCTGACGGCGGGGTCGTTCGCCCAGCCAGCAAGTGCGGTGGCGGCGTAGCGGTCGGTGATCGCGTAATAGGCGTGGTTCGCGTCGACTTTGGCAAGTTGCCGGGCGACGTCGGTGCCCAATTTGCCGACGATTGCATCAACGTCGCGTTGTTCGATCCGCTCCTGGTTCCAATTGGCGACCAATGTTCCCACGAACACGCCGACGACGACGATCGCCAGTTCGATTCCGATCGCGAACCAGTTTTGGGCGCGTAAATTGGCGGCGAAGCGTTTGAAGATCATCGTCTTCCCCCTGCGACCTTGTTCCCCAACTTGGCCGAAAAGGAAAGCCGTGCTGCCTAGCACTGTCCGGGCCGCTCGAGGAGCAGCGTCAATGCCGCGCAAAATCGCTTGCCCTCGCGCTGGGCCGATGGCGCCAGCGGGCGCAGGTCGAAATCGCTACACTGGGTCCTCGCCTCAGACAATCCAGATGCGGGGGGTTAGAGATTCGCGGCCTGCAGTTCTGTCGCCGGTAATGTCCGCAATGGGTCGAAACGCGAATTCCGATGTGATTGTGTCCGTGTTCCACCCAGAGTCGACATCGAAGGTAAGCGCCCAAACCTTACCCAGCGCACACCCACAGGTTAACGCGCCTTTGGTAGGCTACGTGAAAATTGCCTCGTGAAAGGGGTGGTGCCGCTTACAGGACTCGAACCTGTGACCCCATCATTACGAATGATGTGCTCTACCAGCTGAGCTAAAGCGGCCCTGCACGAGGCGGGATGCGGCCCCCTATCAGCGCCGCGCCGGGCGGGCAAGTCCGCGGGATTCTGCGGCTTTTTCGAGGAGCTTAACGGTTTCGTAACCGTGTTTGTCCATTTTCCACCAGATTGGCGCAATTGGGGCCCTGGTGAATGGACGATTATCGCGACTTCCCGAGCGAGTTCGAGCTCGGCTCATCAGAGGAGACGGATGCGCCGACCGATACCGCCATGGTGATCGGCACGGACGAGCGGCGAATGCACGTCCGCGCCTATAATTATTGGGCGTCGCTGCTCGATGG
Organism: Sphingomicrobium sp.; assembly: GCA_039920065.1. Classification (GTDB taxonomy): domain Bacteria; phylum Pseudomonadota; class Alphaproteobacteria; order Sphingomonadales; family Sphingomonadaceae; genus Sphingomicrobium. The sequence continues at coordinate 1,426 of JBDSEL010000026.1, forward strand.
GCGCGACTTTCCGTCGATCGAGGAACTCGAGCCCGGCGACGTCAAAGACTTCTCGCCGAACAGCCTGCTGCTCGACTTCACCTGCGGCCGCGACAATCCCGCAATCCCTTATATCGGCGGCGCAATCCGCGAGGAATGCGGACTCGGCGACGACGTCCAGATGATCGCCGACGTGCCCAGCCGCTCGCTGCTGTCGCGGCTTACCGATCATTATCTCGAAATCGTCGCCAACCGCGCGCCGGTCGGCTTCGAGGCCGAGTTCGAGAACCAGCGCTCCGAAACCATCTGCTATCGCGGCATCCTGATGCCCTTTTCGTCCGACGGGGACACGATCGATTTCATCTATGGAGTGATCAACTGGAAGAAAAATGCCGAGGCCCATGGCGAGGAACGGTTCGTGCCGCCCGCCGCTCCGCCCGCGCAGCCGGTTGCTGAAGATCCTGCATGTCATTCCGCCGACCACGATCGGCCTGAGGGTGATGCCGAGGACGAGGACGATGGCGGCAACGCCAGCGAAGCCGAAGCGCCATCGCAATTCGGCTCGCTGATCGGCGCACTTGGCTCCAAAAGGAGCCAGGAGCCCAAGCCCGAACTCGACGAGCCGCGAGCGCCGCCGCGCTTCGCCCAGCCGGCGCCGCGTGCCTATGACTTCGACCCGGCGCCTTTCGCCGAGGTATCGCCACTGGTCGAGATCGAGCTGATCCCGCCCGAATTGGGCGACGATGCCGCGCTTGCTGACCGCTTGGTCGTCGCGCGCGAAACCGCCGAAGCAGTCAAGGCCGGCGAGGGCCGCACCCGCGCCGCGCTCTACGATGCGCTGGCCCAGGCCTATGAGTTCGCGCTCGCCGCGCGCGACGACCCGGCCGACTATGCTGAATTGCTCGCCGACAGCGGGGTCAAGTCTCAGGCCCGCGCGCCAATGACTCCGATCGTCAAGCTCGTCTTCGGAATCGATTACGACAAGGCGCGCCTGACCGAATTCGCGGCCGCGCTGTCGTTCGCCGACCGCAATTCGGTCGACCGCGGCCAATTCGCCAAGTTCATTGCCGGCCATCATGGCGGGCTCAAGGGCATGGTCGCGGCCGAACGCCAGGCCCGCCGCCCCGATGCCGCGCCCAAGGATCGCGGCGAGTTGGCGCGCGAGCGGCTTCGCGCCGCCCCGGCGCTGACCGGCGCCGAATTCGCCGAGGCCGGCGAATATTCACTGGTGGTGATGCGCCGCGGGCCAGACGGCGCGCTCGAGCCGGTTGGGTTGATCACCGACCCGGCCCTGGTCGACCGGGCCATCCGCAAGATTGCCTGATGCCCCGTTTAAAGGCCTTCGGACTTGTCCCTGTCGGTGACAGGGGTCTATAGGCGCGCGCCAAGCGTCACCGCTTCCGGAGCCCATCCATTTCATGACTGTGCACACGCGTCTGGACCGCCCGCTCGTCGAGTTGATCCGCAAAGCGATGACCGCCAATGCCCTTCCTGGCGAAGCCGAGGGGCTGACCCCCGAGACCGAGCAGGAAGCCGCCGAATTCCTTGCCCAAGTGGGCGCCAAGCGTAAGCCGGGTGAGGTCGCGCTGGCGATCCAGTCGCTCGGGGGTGAGGCGGGCCGGCGGCGGATGCGGATCGCGATCGTCAACGACGACATGCCGTTCCTGGTCGATTCGGTCGCCAATTGCATCGCCAGCCACCAGCTGACGATCCACAATCTGCTCCACCCGGTGATCTGCGTCGAGCGCGACGAGGCGGGTCTGCTCGAAAAGGTCGAGCCCTTGTGCTCGGACAAGAGCCGGCGCGAATCGCTCATTTACATCGAGCTCGACCGCGCCGATTCGAAGGAGCGCCAGACCATTGCGCGCGAATTGCGCGAGGCGCTTGGCGATGTTCGGGCGGCGGTGCGCGATTGGCCCAAGCTGCAAGTCAAGATGCGTGAGGACGCAGCAGCCCTGACGGACCCCGAAAGCAGCGCCTTGCTCGATTGGTTCGCGGAAGGGGCGATGACTCTACTCGGCTATCACGTCGAGCGGCCGGGCAAGGTTCCAACCGGAGGCCTCGGGCTGTTCAGCCGGCCGGGCGAGCCGACCGATCCGGGCGGCTGTCGCAATGCGATGAAATATCTCGAGCAGATTGGCCAGGTGCCGCTAATGGCCAAGGCCGAGCGCCGCTCGACCGTCCATCGCCGGGTGCCGCTCGATCTGGTCGTCCTGCCGGTGCGCGACAAGGGCAAGATCACCGGCATTGGCGTTCATGCCGGCTTGTGGACCAGCGAGGCGCTCAAGCTTCCGCCGCAGGAAGTGCCGGTGCTTCGCCGCCGGCTGCTCCAGCTCGACGAGGATTTCGGGTTCGACCCCAAGGGCCATTCGGGCAAGGCACTGCGCCATGCCGTGGCCTCGCTGCCGCGCGATCTGATGATCAGTCTGCCGATCGCATCCGTACGTGAATTGGTGGTCATGGCGATGTCGCTCGCCGATCGTCCTCGCCCGGCGTTGATCCAGGTCCGCTCGGTCCTGCGCGGTCTGTTGTTCAGCTTCGTCTGGTTGCCGCGCGAGGAACTGACCACCCAGCGCCGACTGGCGATCAGCGAATTGCTCGAGGACAAGGTCGATGCGCCGGTCACGAACTGGTCGGTCGAGCTTGGCGATGGCGACCTCGCGCTCATCCGCTACGCGCAATTCGTCGATAATGATGCGCCGATGCCCGACGCCAATGAACTCGACAATGCGGTGGTCGAAATGGTCCGCGGCTGGGATCCGGCCGTCGAGGGCGAATTGATCAAGGCCGCCGGCGCCTCACGCGCGACCCGCTTGGCGCTGACCTACATCGGGACCTTTCCGGACGAATATACCGCCCGCACCAGCCCCGCCGAGGGCGCCGCCGACATCCTTCGGCTGTGCGCCATCAACGAGCAGTGCGATCGCGACGTCAGGATTTGCTACAGCGGGGTCGAGGGCGACCGCACGTTGCGCCTCAAGACCTATCGCATCGCCGGGGTCATGGCGCTCAGCGAAGTCGTCCCGGTGCTCGAGAATTTCGGCCTTCGTGTGCTTGAGGAACTGCCCACCGCTTTGGCCAATGGCGGCGGCTATATCCACGATTTCACGGTCGAGATCGGCGCCGAAGCGGACATGGCCGCGATCACCGGCCGAACCGCGGACATCGAGCGCGCAATCGCCAATGTGCTGTGCGGTCGGGCCGAGGATGACGAGTTTAATCAACTCGTCCTCTACGCCGGGCTGGAGCCGCGCGCAGTGGTGTGGCTGCGCGCCTGGTTCCGCTACCTGCGCCAGACCGGCAGCAGCTTCGGCTTGCTCACCGTGGTCGATGCGCTGCGCCGCGCGCCCGATGCCACGCGTGCACTAATCGGGCTGTTCGCCGCCGCCCACGACCCCGCCAACGGCAAGCACAGCGCCGACAAATATCGCACCGCGCTGACGGCGTCGCTGGTCAAGGTCACTTCGATCGACGACGACCGCATCCTGCGCCGTCTGTTCTCGGTAATCGACGCGATCGTTCGTACCAATGCCTTCGCCCCTGCGGCGACCGAAGCGCTGGCGTTCAAGATCAATTCCTCGCTCGTCCCGGGACTGCCGCGGCCGGTACCGTGGCGCGAAATCTGGGTTTACAGCCCGCGCGTTGAGGGCATCCACCTGCGCGGCGGACCGGTCGCTCGCGGCGGGCTTCGCTGGTCCGACCGGCGCGACGATTTCCGCACCGAAATCCTCGGCCTGATGAAGGCACAGCTGGTCAAGAACGCAGTCATCGTTCCGACCGGCGCCAAGGGCGGCTTCTACCCCAAGCAATTGCCGAACGCTGCAACCGACCGTGAAGCGTGGCTGGCGGAAGGGACCGAGAGCTACCGGATCTTCATCCGCTCGCTGCTCAGCGTCACCGACAACCTCAGCAACGACAAGGTCGTCCACCCCGACAAGGTCGTCATCCAAGACGACGACGACCCCTATTTCGTGGTTGCCGCCGACAAGGGCACGGCAACTTTCTCCGACATTGCTAATGGCATCGCGCTCGAACGCAATTTCTGGCTTGGCGATGCTTTCGCCTCGGGCGGGTCGAACGGCTACGACCATAAGGCGATGGGCATCACGGCCAAGGGCGCGTGGATCTCGGTCCAGCGCCACTTCATCGAAATGGGCGTCGATGTGCAGTCTGAGACGGTGACCGTCGCCGGCTGCGGCGACATGTCGGGCGACGTGTTCGGCAACGGCATGCTGCTGTCGAAGGCGATCAAACTGGTCGCGGCATATGATCACCGCCACATCTTCCTCGATCCCAACCCCGACCCGCGCAAAAGCTGGATCGAGCGCGATCGCATGTTCAAGCTGCCGCGCTCGAGCTGGGCCGATTATAATCGCAAACTCATTTCCAAGGGCGGCGGCGCCTTCCCGCGTTCGGAAAAGATGATCCCACTGTCGTCCGAAGTGCGCGCAATGCTCGGCACCGAGGAAAAGGAACTCGACCCCACCAGCCTCATCAACCTGATCCTCAAGAGCGCGGTCGACCTCATCTGGTTCGGCGGCATCGGCACCTACATCAAGGCCTCGAGCCAGGGGCAAAGCGACGTCGGCGATCCGTCCAACGACATGCTTCGGGTGAGCGCCGACGAGCTTCGCTGCAAGGTCATTGGCGAGGGCGCTAACCTCGCCATTACGCAGGCTGGGCGGATCGAATTCGCGCGCCGCGGGGGGCGCATCAACACTGACTTCATCGACAATTCGGCCGGCGTCGATTGTTCGGATAACGAGGTCAATATCAAGATCCCGCTCAACCGCGAAATGGTCGAGGGCGATCTCTCGCTCGCCAAGCGCAATATCCTGCTGGCGCAGATGACCGACGAAGTTTCCGAATTGGTGCTGGAGGACAATCGTCTTCAGACCTTGGCGTTGTCGATCGCTCAGGCGGGCGGCCATGTCGCACTTCCCGGCCATGTTCGAACGCTCGAGATGCTCGAGGCGATGGGCCGGCTCGACCGCCGGGTCGAAGGGCTTCAGGCGAGCGACGAGTTGCTGCGCCGCGGCCAGGACCATCGCGGGCTGACCCGGCCCGAATTGTCGGTCCTGCTGTCGCTTTCCAAAATCGCGCTTCAGGATGCGATCGAGGGCCTCAAGCTGGCCGATGACCCGGTCGTCGCACCGCAATTGTTCGAGGCCTTTCCGGTGCCGATGCGCAAAGGCCATGCCGAAGCCATTCGAGCGCATCGCCTGCGCCACGAAATCCTCGCCACCAAGGTCGCCAACCGGCTGGTCAATCGCCTGGGTCCCAATGTCGCTTACGGACTGACCGAGGAGGAAGGCTGTTCGCTCGGCCAGGCCGCGGCATCATTCCTGGTCGCTGAACAATTGCTCGACCTGCCGCATCTGTGGGCGATGATCGAAAGTGCCGACGTGACCGAGACAGTGCGCATCGAATTGTTCGCAATCGCCGCGAGCAGCGTTCGCAACCATCTCAGCGACATCATTCGCGCCGCCGCCGGCGAGACCAGCGTCACTGCGATGGTCGAATTGTTCGACAGCGGGGTGAAGAAGATCGCCTCGGCCGCAACGCGGCTGCTTCGGGCCGAGGTGAAGAACGAGGCCGAGGCCCGCTACGACCGGCTGGTGGCATTGGGCGCCAGCGACGAGATCGTCCGGGCGCTAGTGCGGCTCTATGAACTTGACGGCGCATTCGGCCTTGCCGCACTCGCCAAGGGCAAGAACATCGACCAGCTTCAGCTGGCGAAAGCCTATACCCAATTGGGCGAAGCGCTTGGCCTCGACTGGGCGCAGCAACAGGTCGTCCGTTTCGTCCCGGCCGACCAGTGGGAACGCCTGTTGGTGGCCGGCCTGGCGCGCGATTTCGAGCAATTGCGGATCGAATTCCTGTCGCGCATTCGGGGCGAAGCCGATGTCGAAGTCGAAGCGTGGATCCAATCGCATGGGCCACGGATCGCGCAGTTCCGCCAGTTGATTGATCGCGCGCGACGGGAAGGCAATGTGTCGGTCTCGATGCTCGCTCAGGTCGCCAGCCAGGCGCGTATCCTGCTCGGCCGATGATCGCTGCGGCGGTGCTGGTCCCTGCGGCCGGCTATTCCGAGCCGCATCAATGGGCTTATGACGTCGAGGCCGAGGCGCTTCGCCGCGGCGGCTTCGCGGTCGTGCCGCGGCCTTGGAACGAGCCGGGTGAACTCGCCGGCTTCGACGTCGTCCTGCCGCTTGTCGCCTGGGGCTATCAATCGCACCCCGCACGTTGGTTTAAACTGCTCGATCGCCTCGACGCTCAAGCGGTGAACGTCATCAACCCGGTGCCGCTGCTGCGCTGGAACAGCGACAAACGCTATCTTGAAGAACTGGCGGCCAAGGGCATCACGACCGTGCCGACGCGCTTGGTCGAGCGCCTGAACGTGGACAGCATCGCTTCTGCGCGCGGGGACTTCGGTGACCATCTAGTGGTCAAGCCGCCGATCTCGGCCTCGGCTTACGGCACCCACCGCCTTGGCCCCGGCGATGCCATTCCGGCCGATGCCATGGACCGGCCGATGATGGTTCAGCCATTCCTGCGTTCGGTGATGGACGAAGGCGAATATTCGCTGGTCTTCTTCGACGGGAAGTTCAGCCACGCGCTGGTTAAAAATGCCAAGGCCGGCGATTATCGAGTCCAGCCGCATCTTGGCGGGAGCGAAGTTCAATGCCCCGCGCCAGTGGGTGGGGTCGCGCTTGCAACCGCGGCGCTAGCCGCTGCGCCTTCTCTTCCGGCCTATGCCCGGGTCGATCTCATCCGCCTCGACGATGGGCAACTTGCAGTGATCGAGCTGGAGCTGATCGAGCCCTCGCTATGGCTTCAGCACGCGCCCGATGGCGGCGCCTCATTCGCTGCCGCCGTCGCTCGCCGCGTTGGTCAGTAACCACTGACGGATGGCGCTGGTGAGGTTGGGCGGGCGCGCCGCGCTTAGCCGTTCGACATCGATCCTCGCGACCAGCGCATTGACAGGGCATTTGCGAGCTCGTGCGGCGGCTTCGAGCAAGGTCCAGAACATCGGCTCGAGGCTGATCGAGGTCTGGTGACCCGCGATCAGCACCGAACGCTTGGTTGGTGGAGCGTAGTCGGGACGCTCCATCAATACATGTGCTGGCCGCCGTTGATGCTGAGCGTCGAGCCGGTGATGAAACCACCATTCTCGTCGACCAGGAAAGCGACTCCGCGGGCGATTTCTTCGGCCTTGCCAAGGCGGTTGACGGGGATTTTCGCAACGATCTTGCCGAGCACTTCGGGCGGCACGGCGGCGACCATGTCGGTGTCGATATAGCCCGGAGCAATGGCGTTGACGGTCACTCCGGCGCGCGCGCCTTCCTGTGCCAATGCCTTGGTGAAGCCGTGAATGCCCGATTTGGCGGCGGCATAATTGACCTGGCCATATTGCCCCGCCTGCCCGTTGATCGAGCCAATATTGACGATCCGCCCATATTTGCGGTCGACCATGCCTTCGAACACCGCTTTGGCCATGTTGAAACAACCGCCCAAATTGGTGTCCATCACATCCTGCCACTTCTGGTGATCCATGCGCTTCATCGTCGTGTCGCGTGTGATTCCGGCATTGTTGACGAGCACGTCGACCGGCCCCAGTTCGGCCTCGATCTTGCGCACGCCTTCCTGGCACGCGTCATGGTCGGCAACGTCCCATTTATAAGCGTGAATGCCGGTGCGTTCGGTGAATTCCTTCGCTCGCTCGTCATTGCCGGCGTAGGTCGCTGCGACCTTCATGCCCATGTCTTTCAGCGCCATGCTGATCGCTTCGCCGATGCCGCGCGTCCCGCCGGTGACAATTGCCACTCGAGCCATATTGATTCTCCTCTAAACCCTCACGAGAGCGCTTAAGCGGGGCGCGACCAACCTTCAAGTTCGCGCGTCACCAGCTGCTGCAGCATATCCATACCGGCAACGCCGTCGTTGAGGCAGTCGAGGCGCGCGAAATGGGTCCCTCCAGCGGCAAGGAAGTCGGCTCGGCCGCGAATGCCGAGCTCCTCAAGGGTTTCGAGGCAATCGGCGGAGAAGCCGGGCGCGGTGATTGCAACCTTGCTCACGCCCTGCCCCGGATAGGCTTTCAAGACCGTGTCGGTGGCTGGTTCGAGCCACTTTGCGCGGCCAAATCGCGACTGGAAGGCGGTGTCGATGTCGCGCCCCATCGCTTCGCCCAGCAAGCGCGCGGTCTTGCGGCAATGGCAGTGATAGGGATCGCCCAGCTCGAGCGTTCGCTGCGGCATGCCGTGAAAGCTCAGCAGCACCCGTTCCGGTTCGAAATCGAGCGCCGCCAACTGGCGTTCGAGGTCCACCTTGAGCGCGTCGATGTACAGCGGATCGTCGTGATAGGGGGGTAGCGTGCGCAGCGCCGGTTGCCAGCGCATGCCCGCCAGCGCGACGAATGCGGCGTCGATCGCGGTTGCGGTCGTCGCCGCGCAATATTGCGGATAGAGCGGCGCCAGCAGAATCCGCTCGCAGCCCTGCTGCTTCATCGCCGCAAGCACCGAGGCAATCCCCGGATTGCCGTAGCGCATTGCCCAATCGACCCGCACGTCCCAGCCGAACCGTTGCTGCAGCGCCTCGGCCTGGCGGCGGGTGATCGCGGCCAGCGGCGAGCCCTCCTCGGTCCACACCTGGCCGTAAGCGTGGGCACTCTTCGTGGGACGGGTGGTGAGGATGATCCCGCGCAGGATCGGTTGCCACAGCCATTGCGGAATTTCGACGACCCGGCGGTCGCTGAGGAATTCGGCGAGGTAGCGTTTGACCGACGGCGCGTCGGGCGCGTCGGGGGTGCCGAGGTTCACCAGCAACACGCCAATGCGGGGTTGGGGGACTGCGGGATGGCTGGGTGGTCGCTGCATCACGCCCCCATAGGGTCGAACGGAAGCGAGCGCATCCTCTTGCCCGTCGCCGCGTGGATGGCATTGGCGATCGCCGGCGCGAGTGGCAAAGTGCCGAGTCCGCTAAGCCCGCCAATCGGAGCAGTGCTGGGCAGGAAATGAACCTCTATCTCGGGCGCTTTTATAATGCCGCGTTTGCCGCCACCGGCCGCTGCGAGCGCCCACATCAGCGCGGCTTCGACCTGCTGCGCGGCGAGAGCGGGATTGATCACCGCGCCGCAATCGACCGCTGCGACCAGCTTGTGCGCCTCAACCGTCTGATCGCTTCCGATGCTCGCCGTCGCGACCAGCGCTATCGACGAGCCAAATGCCGAGGTTCCGGCGATCCCCATGTTGCTGCCCGCGCCGCCGCCATCCCACTCGGCCCGCGCTGCTGCCAATTGGAAGCAGCGCGCCAGCCGCGGGTCGGCACCAAGCATCGCCATTCGAAAGGCGAGCGGCTCAAGGGCCTTGTGGCGCGCCATCTCGTCGATGAAGCTTTCGGTCGCGAACACGGTCTCGCGCTCGGGCGAGCCGCGAACATAGCCGGTTGCGAACGGCGGCCGGACATCGATCGCGGTGACGCGCACATTCTCAATCCCATAGGGCGAGGCGGCATTGCCGATTGCCGACCGGTCCAGGCTGGCGGGGGCGGCGCTGCCGGCCAATCGGGCAAGCGATGCGATCATTCCATTGCCGGTGGCGATCGCTACGTCCCAGCTGATCGGGAAGCCATCACGGCGGAGAAGTGCGCTGAGCCCTGCCATCATTCCCGGCGTCGACACGCTCGCCCAGCGCGCAGCGGATTGCGGCAGGGTTACTTGCACCGGGCGTTTGAGCTCAGCGGCGAGATCGAGCGCGATCCGCTCGAGCCGGTTTTCGAGCCGCCCCGACGCGCCGCCGACCGGCATCGGATAGAGCGCCAGCCCCTTGTCGCGCGCGGCTCCGGCCGCAGCGAGGCCAGGCGCCTGAGTGCCGCTCCACAACTCCGCCGCGCCGCCCGACCAGCGCGCGGTGGCCGACAGCGGCTCGGGCAGCAGATTGGGCAGCGGCGCGACATAATAGGTTGCAGCGAACGGCCTGGCGGACCCGACTGCCGCGTCGACATCCCCGAATTCGTGAACGACGGTGCCGCCGCCGAGCGCCAATGCGGCGTCGAACGCGGCGCGCGGATCGGCCCATTCGGCGGGGGCTTCGAAGCGCGGCTTGGCGGCGTGGAGCGCGCGCTCGGCGATGAACAGGCTGTCGGCGGCGATCGCGATCCAATCGTCGCGGGCAGCGAGGTGGCGCACCCCGTCGCGCCCGGCGACGGTACTGCGCTCGAACCCGGTCAGGCGGCCGCCAACGGGCGCGATCCGGACCGAGGCGCGGAGCATGTCAGGCAGCCGGACATCCCCGGCGAAGCGGAACGCGCCCTTGGCCTTGGCCGGGCCATCGAGACGGGGCAGCGACTGGCCGAGCAGGCGGCCCTTCTCGCCGCTGCGCAGGGACAGGGCGGACGGCACACGCATCCCGCCCGCGTCCTCGGCCAGCGCACCGAAACCAAGGCTTCGTCCGCCGGCGCTCACGAGTCCGTTTGCGGCGACGCAATCCTCGGCCGCAATGCCCCAGCGTGCGGCGGCCGCCGCGATCAACAGCGTGCGCGCTGTCGCCGCAGCCAGGCGCATCGGTTCGGCGAAGGCCCGGACCGAGGTCGATCCGGCGGTAATCACCGCCTTGTCGCTGCCAGGGAATTGGAAGGCGCGCAGCCGCCCGAGGCCATCGAACCAGCCTCCTTCGCTGGCGAGTGCATTGGCGTAGACCTTGGCGAGTGGCGCCGGTTCGACCGCGACGGTGCGCCAATCGGCACCAAGCTCGTCGGCGACGATCTGCGGCAGCGCGGTCCAGATGCCCTGGCCGGTCTCGATCTGCGGAACGGCGACGCTGACCGTGCCGCTGGCGGCAATCTTGAGGAATGCGCCGAAGCCGGTTTCATCGTCGCGCAGGTCGAGCGACCCGCCGAGCCCGCGCGGCAGCAACGCATAAGCAACGACGAGGCCAATCCCGGCCCCGCCACCGATCAGCAGCGTGCGCCGGTCGAGGTTCAACTGCCGAAGCGCGCCTTGAGGGCGCGGCGGTCGATCTTGCCGGTGCCGAGTTTGGGTAATTCCTCGGCGACGAACACGAAGCGCTCGGGAATCTTGAACCGGGCCAGCCGGCCGGCCAGGAATGCCTTGAGGTCGTCGGGCGTGAACGTTGCTCCAGGCGCGGCGTGGATGATCGCCACCGGCACTTCGCCAAGCCGCTCATCGGGGGCTCCAAAAACGCTGGCTTCGGCGACATCGGGGTGGGCGTAACAGGCGGCTTCGACCTCCGCAGCGGCGATATTCTCGCCACCGCGGATGATGATTTCCTTCTTGCGGTCGACGATGAACAAATAGCCGTCCTCGTCGAGGTAACCAATATCGCCGGTGCGGATGAAATGGTCGTCGGTGTAAAGTGCTTCGGTCGCCTCCTTGGCCCGCCAATAGCCGCGGATATTGGCAGCGGTGCGAATGCCGATTTCGCCGGTTTCGCCCCGTTGCAAATGGGTATCGCCAACGCCGAGGATCGCAAGTTCGACGAACGGCGCATGGGCGCGGCCGGTCGAGGCCGGCTTGGCGGCGTAATTGCCCCAGAAATTATGCGCCCCGACGGCATTGGTTTCGGTCAGCCCATAGCCGAGCGCGGGCTTGGCCAGCGGAAAGGTTTCCTGAAGCCGGGTGACATGGCTGGTCGGGCGCGGGGCACCGCCGGCGGCAATGTCGGTCAGGCTCGACAGATCGTAATTATCGTGCGCCGGGTGAGTCATCAGTTCGAGGCTCATCGTCGGCACGCCAACGAAATAGGTGACCTTTTCCTTCTGGATCAGGCGCAGCGCTTCGCCCGCATCCCATTTGGGCATCATCACCAGACAGCGCCCAATGACGAAGCTGGTTAGCATCACCGGCACTTCGCCGGTGACGTGGAACAGCGGCACGCTCAACAGCACCCGCGGCTTGGTCGCCGGCGCGCGGCCATCCTGGGTCAGCAGCCCGAGCATGGTGATGAGTCCGGCGGCATAGGTGTAAGCGCCGGTCGTCACCGCGCGATGGCTCGACACCGCGCCCTTGGCCTCGCCCGTCGAGCCCGAGGTGAACAGGATGGTAGCATCATCGTCGGGGTCGACCCGTGGCAGGACGATCGCCGGATCATCGGAATCGAACAATTCGGCCAGCGCGTCGCCGATCGGAAGTTCGATCGCTAGCGCCATTACCTGGCATTCGACCGACGCCGCGTGGATCCGGTCCGACCGCGGCATGTCGGCGAAAATCAACTTGGGTTCGGTCAGCTGCAGCGCATGCTCCAGCTCGTGGCTTTCCCACCAACCGTTGAACAGGGTCGCGATCGCGCCTGCCTTGACGATGCCCATGTAGAGCACGACCCAGGCAGGACAATTGCGCATGGCAATGCCGACTCGATCGCCCTTCTCGATCCCGCGCGCGACCAGCGCCCGCGCCACGCGTTCGGACAAGGTATCGAGATCGGGGAACATCAGCCGCTCGTCTCCGGCGACGATCGCTTCAAACTCGGCATTGGCGGCGGCAAAGGTGCGAATGAGGCCGGGCAGGGTGTCAGGGAAATTGGTGACGATCGCCTGGCCCTTCTTGTCAGTGCCAAGCGCGAGCATCCCGCCGGGGCCGGTCACTCCGGCCAGCACCGCATCATAGCGCCGGTCAAGCTCGCTCGGCATGGACTTCGACGACCCTCCTTTGCCTTTCCCTCCGCGCATCTTATGAGGCGGTTTGAAGAAAGGGAAAGCCCTTGCAAGCCGACCGTTACGAACAATTCGCCAAATTTACTGATCTGCACCTGTCGCCGGTGCTGTTGTCGATCGGGCCGTTCGATCTGCGCTGGTACAGCCTTGCCTATCTGGCAGGCATTTTCGTTGGCTATTGGTATTTGCTGAAGCTGTTGCGGCAGCCGGGTGCACCGTTCGCCCGCCGCCATGCCGACGACCTTGTTTTCTATGCCGCCATGGGGGTCATTTTCGGCGGCCGACTGGGCTATGTCCTGTTCTACAATCTGCCCCATTACCTCGCCGCTCCGCTCGACATCCTCAAATTGTGGGATGGCGGGATGAGCTTTCACGGCGGGGTCGCCGGGACCTCGCTCGGCCTGCTCTATTTCGCCCGCAAGGAGAAGTTGAACTGGCTCAGGGTCCACGATTACGTCGCCTGCTGCGTCCCGTTCGGACTATTTTTCGGCCGCCTCGCCAATTTCGTGAATCAGGAATTATGGGGCGCACCGACGACCGCCGTGCCGTGGGCGGTGCGCTTCATGGAATATACGCCGTTCGGAATGGTGCTGGGCCCGCCGCGCCACCCGAGCCAGCTCTACGAAGCTGTGCTTGAAGGGGTGCTGCTATGCGCGATCCTGGTGTTGATGTTCTGGAAAACGCAGGCGCGCTACCAGCCGGGCAAGCTCGTCGGCGCGTTCATCTTTTTCTACGGCCTGTTCCGCTTCGCCATCGAATTCGTCCGCGAACCCGATTCTCAGTTGACCGGCTTTGCCGCCGCGACCGGGCTCCACATGGGTCAGTGGTTGAGCCTGCCGATGATCCTGGGCGGGCTGTACCTGATGGCAACAGCGGAACGACGCCGGGTGCGGGTCGAGCCGACCATGGGCACCGCCAGCGTCTCGTGACCCCGTTCGAGCGGGCGCTGCGGGCGCGTATTGCCGACGCCGGACCGATCAGCGTGGAGGCCTATATGGAGGCCTGCAACGATTATTATTACGCGACCCGCGATCCGCTCGGCGCGAGCGGCGACTTCACCACCGCGCCCGAGATCAGCCAGATGTTCGGCGAGCTGATCGGAGCCTGCCTGGCCGATTGCTGGGTCCGTGCGGGAACGCTTGCCAAGGCGGCTTATGCCGAGATCGGCCCCGGTCGCGGAACGCTGGCCGCCGATGCGCTGCGCGTGCTGCGCTCAGCGGGATTTGCCGGGCCGGTTCACCTGGTGGAGACCAGCCCGGTGCTGCGCCAGGCGCAGGCCGTGGCGGTGCCGGACGCGCAGTGGCATGATGCAATCGCCGACTTGCCCTCAGTGCCGCTGCTGCTTGTCGCCAATGAATTTCTCGACGCGCTGCCGATCCGCCAGTTCGTCGCCGGGATGGAGCGCAAAGTGACGGTCGCCGCGGGCGGCCTCGCCTTCACCCGCGACGGGGAAATCGTCGAAACCTCGCCGTTGCGCGATGCGGCGGTTGCGGGGATTGCCGCTCACCTAGCTGCGCATGGCGGGGCGGCGATCCTGATCGATTACGGGCACGCCAGCAGTGCGGCGGGCGATACACTTCAGGCGGTTCGCGGCCACCGCTTCGCACCGCTGCTGGCCAATCCCGGCGAGCAGGACCTCACCAGCCACGTCGATTTTGAAGCGGTCACGGCGGTTGCGCGCGGGGCCGGCGCGGCCGTCACTGCCCTCGCTACCCAGGGCCAATGGCTTGAGCGGCTCGGCATCGGCCAACGCGCCGCCGCGCTTGCCCGCACCAGTCCCGAGCGCAGCGACGAGGTGACCGCCGCGCTCAAGCGGCTTGCCCATCCCGACGACATGGGCACTCTGGTCAAAGTCGTCGCGCTGCATTCGCCGGACTGGCCAGTGCCGGAAGGATTTGCATGACCGTCACCTGTCGCGATGGCCGCCCGGGCGACGGCGCCGCGCTTGCCAAATTGTTCGGCATGGCGTTCGCCGAGACGTTCGGGCATCTCTATGCCAAGGAGGATCTCGCCGCCTTCCTGCGCGACAATGGGGAATCGACGTTCGAGCGCGAGCTCGCCGACCGCGCTTTCGCGGTCCGCCTAGTCGAGGATGCCAACCAGCTGGCGGGGTACGCCAAACTTGGCCCCAATGACCTGCCCGGTGATGCACCGTCGGGGACGCTCGAACTGCACCAGCTGTATCTGCTCCGACCGTGGCACGGCCGCGGCCTTGCCCAGCAATTGATGGACTGGACGCTGGCCGAGGCACGCAGCCGGGTCGCCACCCACCTCCAGCTCAGCGTGTTCGTCGATAATCACCGCGCCCGACGCTTCTACGAACGATACGGCTTCGAGGAGGTCGGGCATTACGTGTTCATGGTCGGCAATCATGCCGATGATGATCGGATCATGCGGCTCGCCTTGTGAGTGTCGAGGTCCTCAAGTCACCGCTGCTAACCGGGTTTCGCCATGGGTTTCTCGGGCGACGGGGCGGGGTCTCTGTGGGTGAGTTGGCGGGTCTTAACGTCGGCTATGGCAGCAAGGACGAGATTGCGCTGGTCGAGGCTAATCGCGCGCGGGCGGTGGCCGCAATCGCGCCCGGCGCGGCGCTGGTCACCGTCCATCAAATCCATTCCGCCGATGTGGTTCGAGCGACCGAACCTTGGCTACAGGCCGAGCGTCCGCACGCCGACGCCATCGTCACCGCGACCCCCGGCCTGATGCTTGGAATTGTCACCGCCGATTGCGCGCCGGTGCTGTTGGCTGACCGCGCGGCCGGGGTGATTGGCGCTGCCCATGCCGGCTGGCGCGGGGCGCAAGGCGGCGTGACCGACGCCACGATTGCCGCGATGGAAGGGCTGGGCGCACGCCGGGCGGACATTGTCGCCGTGGTTGGCCCGTGCATCGCGCAGGCAAGTTACGAGGTCGATGCCGCCTTTCGCGACCGCTTCCTTGCCGACGATTCGGCCTGCGCGCGCTTTTTTGCCGAGGGACCGGCAGGCAAGCCGCACTTCGATCTTACCGCTTTTGTCGTCGACCGCCTCGATCGCGCCGGTGTCGGCGCGGCTCAAGCGCTCGGTCTCGACACCTATGCCGACGAAGGCGCTTTCTATTCTTTCCGTCGCGCCACCCACCGCAGCGAGGCCGATTATGGCCGCCAATTGAGCGCCATTGCGCTGCCCTAGCGGCGGACGTGGATTTGGGGCTAAGGCGCGCCCGCAAGGAGAATATCCGTGACCAGCGACAAGACCAGCCGAAGCCCCAAGCCGTCCGCCACGCAGATCGGCAATCATCAGCTCAAGCCCGCGACCTTGATGATGGGCTATGGCTTCGACTCGGCGCTCAGCGAAGGCTCCCTCAAGCCGCCTATCTTCCTCACCTCGACCTTCGTGTTCGAGCGCGCCGCCGACGGCAAACATTTCTTCGAAGGCATTACCGGAAAGCGCCCGGGCGGCACCGACGGGCTGGTCTATTCGCGCTTCAACAGCCCCAACCAGCAGATCCTCGAGGAGAGGTTCAAGCTGTGGGAGGCGGCCGAGGAATGCCTGACCTTCTCCAGCGGGATGACCGCGGTCACGACCCTGTTCCTGACCTTCGTTCGGCCCGGCGACGTCATCGTTCATTCGGGGCCGCTCTATGCCGCGACCGAGAGCGTCATTGCCAAGATCCTCAGCCAGTTCGGGATCAAATATGTCGACTTTCCCGCCGGCGCGACGCGCGCTGAAATCGACAGCGTCATTGCCCAAGCCAAAACCATGGGCCGGGTCAGCCTGATCTACCTCGAAAGCCCCGCCAATCCGACCAATGCCCTGGTCGATGTCGAGGCCGTGCGCGATGCCCGCGCCGCGGCCTTCGCCAGCGAGGAACTGCCGCCAATCGCGATCGACAACACTTTCCTCGGGCCGTTATGGGCGCGCCCGCTTGCCCAAGGTGCCGACATTTCGGTGTACAGCCTGACCAAATATGCCGGCGGTCACAGCGACCTCGTCGCCGGCGGCCTGACTGGCAGCAAGGCGCTGCTCGACAAGGTCCGCGCGATCCGTAACACGATGGGCGGGATCATCGACAGCAACACCGCATGGATGCTGATGCGCAGCCTCGAAACGCTCGAGCTGCGGATGAGCCGCGCCGGCGAAAATGCGGCCAAGGTGTGCGCCTTCTTCAAGGATCACCCCAAGGTCGAGACCGTCGGCTATCTCGGCTTCCTTGAGGCCGGATCGCGGCAGAAGGATATTTTCGACCGCCATTGCCTCGGCGCCGGCTCGACCTTCTCGCTCTATCTGAAGGGCGGAGAGCGCGAGGCCTTCGCCTTCCTCGACGCGCTCAAGATCGCCAAGCTCGCAGTCAGCCTCGGCGGCACCGAAACCCTCGCCAGCGCCCCGGCGGCAATGACCCATTTATCGGTCCCCGACGACCGCAAGGCGGCAATGGGGATCACTGAAAATCTGGTCCGCATCTCGATCGGGGTCGAGGATGCCGACGACCTCATCGCCGACTTTTCAAACGCGCTCGACGCGGTTTGAGCGAGCGCGGCAATGCCGCAATGGGTGGAAAGCGGACTTTGGCCGAAGCTTCCAGGGTTGGCGATTTGCCGCCCCGTTTCGTTTGTTCACTACCGCCAGTCGATCTCGATAATAGTCATGGTTTTGTGACTTCTGTTTCGAATTTTGTGCTGGTGCCCAGCAGAGTGCCACATCCACTGTCCAGCTCCCGACCCACCCCGCGCAACTGGAGCTGTGCCGGAATATCGCAATAAGCCTTGGGTTCCTTGCACAACAAGTCCGGGACACGAGTGCGTGTGGAGTGGCGTGGATTGTCCAGGTCGTAACCGCACTTGGTAGACACGCCCGAACTTTCCCTCGCGCAACAACTTGAAGGCGCGCATGCGCACTAATGGTGAGCAGCCCGCAGGCGCCGAAGCAAGCCATTCAGCTGCAATGCGGTGGAAGGGAACTGTGTCAACGTTTGCGACCCGGTGAGTCTGAGGGAGCGGATCGTCCCAGTTATCGCCCCAGTCCGGGACAGGACCCCGCGCGCTTGCGGACCCTGCCGGTTCGCCAAGCACTTGCAGTGAGACACGCGCTTCCTGCACCGACACGGCCACGAATGGGCTCGCGTGGACGTGATATTCTGAGACGCGGCCAGGCGGGAGGCGAATATCAAGAACGCGCACGAATTGGTTTTGATAGACGAGCCGATGATTAGGTTCTTGGTAAACAGGCACCGGTCGGAGCAGCCCGGCTGCGGCGCCACCAAATAAAGCTACGATCGAAAAGATAACCTCACCTCCACAAAGGGTGTGTCACGTCGATTTAATGTCCGCAATGGTCGATTCCTGACTCTACCGATCGAATGACCGCATTGGGTCGAAGCCGGAAGCTAGCGCCAGTCCACCACTTCCCAGCCGCGCATTTTCGCCAGGCGCCGGAGCTTGCCGTGCGGGTTCACCGCGACCGGCTCGTCGGCCCATTCGAAGACTGGCGCGTCGCTGACATGGTCGGAGTAGAAGCGGACGTGGCCGTGCGTGCCGGTAAGGCCCGAGGCCTCGACCCAGGCGGAGACCATGCGCAATTTGGCCGGACCGTAGCAATTCTCGCCATCGATGCGCGCAATGATCCGCTCGTTGAGGCCGATGATCGCATAGGTGCCGATGCAATCGTCGAAGCCCAACCGCTCGGCAATGGCTGCGGAATAGAGCCGGTAGCTGGCCGTCGCCATGACCAGCCGGCGCCCTTCGGCCCGGTCGCGCGCGATCGCCTTGAGCGCGCCGGGGCGGATGTTGGTGCGCACCTGCCATAGGGCGAAGCCGTCGACCAGCGGCTGGAGCTCGCGCGGGTGGATTGCGCCGCCCAGCAGCAAGCGGTGGTTGATTTCCTTGAGCGTGCCGCGGTCGATCACCTTGGCCAGATAGGCCAGCATCGACCCGACCACGAGCGGCAGGAAGAGAAGCCGCCACGGCGCCCGCCGAGCCGCGCAATAGAGCAGGAACGGAGTCCAGGTCGGATGGCGGGTCAGCGTTCGGTCCATGTCGTAGATCGCCAGGTCCATCAGGCGCGGCTCCGATCAGCCATCAACCTCGTCATTGCGAGCCCGCAGGGCGCGGCAATCCAGCGGCGCGGGAGGCGAATGGATTGCTTCGTCGCGATGCTCCTCGCAATGACGGATGGGGACGGCCTGATCATGCCTCGCCCCGCAAAATTGCTTCGACCAGCACATGGTCGGCGGGCTTGTCGACGTCGATCGCCGCCTTGGGGTCGGTCAGGACGACGATGCGGATGGTCATGCCGAGCTTGCGCCCAACCGCGTCGGCGCTTTGCTGGATCGTGCGCAGCTTGAACACCGCGCCGAGCAGCAATGCCGGGCCAAGCGCGGCGAGGACTCGCCAACCCTTCTTGCGGTTCTGCTCGACCTCGCGCCAATGTTCGATCGCGCCGAGCACATGGTCAGAGCCGAAGGCGAACAGATTGGCACCACTGTAGCGCCCCCCCTTGAAGCCCAGCCAGGTCCGCTTCGAGCCTGGAAAGCGGGCCAGCAAATTGCCTTCCTCGACCACACCGATAGCGAGATCCGCGCCGGCCGCGGCGGTGGTGAATTCTGCAATCATCGCCGGGTCGAGCAAGGCGTGATCGGCGGTGGTGACGAGCGCCGGATAGTGGAGATCACCGCGGCCAATGCTGTCGGCGATCGTCGCCGCAATGGTCGCTTCGGAGCGGTCGAGGGTTACTCGCGATTCCTTGGGCAGGACAGCTTGAAGCGCCGCAATGTCCTGGGTCACCACCGTTACGCGATCGATCGCCGGACTGTCGAGCAGCGCCTTCAACGGCCGCAGGACCATCGCCACGCCGCCGACCTGGAGCAGCGTCTTGTGGCCCATCATCAGGCTTGCGTCCTGGTCGCTGCGCGGGCGCGAGCCAGCCAGCAGCATCGCACTCCAGCGCAGCTCGCTCACGCCAGCCACGACGTGATCGGCACCCCGCGCGCCTCGCGCTCGCGCGCCTGGGCCAGGCGCACCGCGTGGAAGATCAGGCTGAACATCGTCCACAGCGCGACCAGCTCGAGGCCGATATCGGGCCGCTGGGCCAGCAACGCGGCGACCAGGAGCACCATGTTCGGGTTGCGCCGCGCGGTGATCAGCCGGAAGCGGCTGTCGATCGGCTTCCAGACATGGATATGCATGCCCTCGTAACGGCGCATGAAAATACCCTCGATCAGACGTTGCAGCACATAGCCGCCGACGATCGCCCACAGCACCATCATCGTCATCACCGGCTCCATCGGGGTGCCGTAAGCTGCCAAACCATGCGCCCACGCCCAATACCAAAAGGGCGGGTGAATAAGGTCGATGCCGTGGTCGAAGACATTGCCCCATTTGGACGATGCACCGGTGCAGCGGGCGAGCTTCCCGTCGACCGTATCGAGGACCATGAACACGAAGCCCGCCGCAGTGCCGAGCCAATAGTCTCCGATCCAGAAAAAGTAGAAAGCAAGGACAACGCCGATCGCCCCGACTGCGGTCACGGCATTGGGGGTGATCCCTGTCTGCGCCGCCCAGCGCGTCAGGTGAAACGCGGGCCGCCGCCACAAATACAGCGTCAGGATATCGGTCACGCCCTTGTAAGCTGCGTCATAGAGCGCGCGCTCGACCGGCTCGGGATTGGCGGGATCGAGCGGCAGCACGAACGGCCGCTCGCGCTTGCGCAATTCGGCATAGCTGACTTCGGCAGTTTCGGCGTCTAGCACTTCATAGCCGGCAGGGATTTTGCCGGCGATGACATCGCTGAGAGCATCTCCCTGCCGCGCGTCGGCGGCGAGGTGCGCCAGCACCGGGCGACCGCGATAGGTCAGAATTGTGTTGGGGCGGGTCCGCATCGACTTGAGCCACGCCGGGTCCCAGGCGTGGTCCATAGCAGCCGCCAGTAGCGGTCTCTCAGGCTCGGCCTCGTCCGCGGTATCGAGGCCCATATTGGCTGCGATCCGCATCGCCCGTTCGCGCGCGCTCATCCCGAACAGGCGGGCCTCGCTATCGCCCAGCGGCACGAACAGGGGGTCGGCATGGCTTCGCATGGCGCCTCGAATAGGGACCCTTGGCGCGCGAGGAAAGGCAGTGGTGAAAAACGCGGCTTGCCGGAACCGCCGGTTTCGCGCATCAACCCCGTCGTCATGGCCGTTAACGACCAGCCGGGGGGGAAACAGGGGAATGTGTACCGCGTAGCGGGCGCACTGACGATCACTCGCGCCGGTACGACCCAGCGCGAAATCGATGCCCTTGCCGACCCTGTCACCATCGATTTGACCGACGTCGAGCGCATGGACACGGTCGGTGCGTGGATCGTCTACCGCACCGTCCGCGACCGCCAGGCCAAGGTCGTCGGCGCGAGCGAGACCGAACGGGCGCTGCTCGACGAGGTCGCGCAATATGACAAGCCGGTGCGGGTCCAGCCCGAAGGTCCGAAGGGCACGATCGGCGTATTGACGGAGCTTGGCGAGTGGGTCGTTGGCACGGGTCACACATTGGTCGGCCTGGTCGGTTTTTTCGGCGCGACCCTGATCGCCTTCGCCAACGTCATCCGCCGGCCCAAGAAGTTTCGCTTCAACGCCGTCATCCAGCGCTTCGACGTCGTCGGCGTGCGTGCCCTGGGCATCATCGGCCTGATGAGCTTCCTGATCGGGATCGTCATCGGCCAGCAGGGCGCGGTCCAGCTCGAGCAGTTCGGCGCCGAGATTTATACCATCAACCTGATCGGCCGAATAACGGTGCGCGAACTCGGCGTGCTGATGACCGCGATCATGGTCGCCGGTCGCTCCGGGTCCGCCTTCGCGGCGCAAATCGGGACCATGCAGATCACCGAGGAAATCGATGCCATGCGGACCATCGGTGTGTCGCCGATCGAGGCGCTGGTCCTGCCGCGCATGATCGCGTCGGTCCTGATGATGCCGCTGCTTGGGTTCTGGGCGATCCTGTCGTCGCTGCTTGGCGGCGGATTGCTGGTGTGGTTCGACCTTGGCATCCCGCCCTCGACCTACATCCAGCGGCTGCAGGAGGTCATTCCGATGACCGACTTGTGGATTGCGATGATCAAGGCGCCGGTGTTCGGGTTCATCATCGCGCTCGCAGGGTGCTTCCAGGGCATGCTGGTCGAGGGCGACAGCGAACAGGTCGGCTCGCGCACCACGACCGCGGTCGTCCAGTCGATCTTCCTGGTGATTGTGCTCGATGCCGTGTTTGCGGTCTTCTTCAGCTCGATCGGGTGGAGGTGATGGCAATCACCAAAAACTCCAAGGCGCCCGCCGCCGGCGAGATCATCATCAAGGTCCGCGGCCTCAGGAACGCGTTCGGCGATGCGGTGATCCACGAGGATCTCGACCTCGAGGTCCGCCGTGGTGAGATTCTCGGCGTGGTTGGCGGATCGGGCACCGGCAAATCGGTGCTGCTGCGCTCGATCATCGGGTTGCAAACGCCCGAGGCCGGCGAAGTCGAAGTGCTCGGCGAGAACATGATCGATCGAAGCGAGGACGAAGCCAAGAACATCCGCCGCCGTTGGGGCATATTGTTCCAGAACGGCGCCTTGTTCTCGACGCTCACCGTGGCCGAGAATGTCGAAGTCCCGATTCGCGAATATTTCCCGTTTCTGAAGCCCCCGCTGCTCGACGAGATCGCCGGCTACAAGATTGCCATGGGCGGACTGCCACCCGATGCCGGCCCCAAATTCCCGTCCGAACTGTCCGGAGGCATGGTCAAGCGCGCTGGCCTGGCGCGGGCGCTGGCGCTCGATCCCGAACTTTTGTTCCTCGACGAGCCGACCGCCGGCCTCGACCCGATTTCGGCCGCGGCGTTCGACGAACTCATCCTTTCGCTCAAGGAACGGCTGGGCCTGACCGTGTTCCTCATCACCCACGATCTCGACACGTTGCACGCGATCTGCGACCGTGTTGCGGTTCTGGCGGAAAAGCGGGTGATTGCGGTGGATACCATCCCGAACCTCCTGGCTCTGGATCATCCGTGGATCCAGGAATATTTCAACGGGCCACGTGGACGCACCGCGGCGGGCAGCTATTACGATCACGACAAAGAGGAAAAGGGGGCGTTGGCCTAAATGGAAACGCGATCCAATTATGTGATGGTCGGCGCGGTAACGGCAGCGTTGCTGGCCGGGGTGCTGCTGTTCATCGTCTGGCTTGCGGGCCTCTCGAACAAGCAGACCAAATGCTACGATGTCTATTTCAGCCAAGGAGTCGGCGGGCTCAACAAGGGCTCGAACGTGACCTTTTCGGGCGTTCCGGTGGGCACCATCCAGAAGATTTCGCTGCTCCCCAACCGGCCGGAATTCGTGTGGGTCCAGATCGAGGTCGATGAACAAACGCCGGTGCTTCAGGGCACCACGGCGCAGATCAAGGGCGTCGGCTTCACCGGCGTGTCGGAGATTCAGCTCGACGGTGCGGTCAAGGGCACGCCGCCGATCACTCAGCTTGGGCCGCAAGGCTGCCCGGTCATCCCCTCCAGCACTGGCGGGCTTGGCGCATTGCTCAATTCGGCGCCGGAACTGATCGACCGCATCCAGCGCCTGACCGAGCGGCTGACCGAATTGCTCAACGACAAGAACCAGCGTTCGCTGGGCAACATCCTCGACAATATTGACAAGACCACTTTGGTCCTTCGCGAACGCGCCCCGGATATGGCCGAAACGATCGCCGAATTGCGCATCGCGGCGCGCAATGCCGGTCTCGCGGCGCAGCGGGTTGCGGTGCTGTCCGACAGTACCAACCGACTTGTTACCGACCAGGGCAAGCCGGCGGTCGAAGATCTTCGTAAGACTCTCGCCTCGGCCCAGCACGCGGCTGAAAATCTCGACGCGATGATCAGCGATGCACGGCCGGGGATCCAGAATTTGAGCAAGTCGACCTTGCCCGAGGCCAATCGACTGGTGCGCGAGCTGCACGATTTGTCGAAGTCGCTGAAGTCAGTCACCGACCGTGTCGACCAGGGCGGACTTGGCGGCGCACTCGGGCCTGAGAAACTGCCCGACTATGATCCGGGGAAATCGAAATGAAGATGATGCGTTGGTTGATCGTTGCGGGCTCCGCGGCCTCGCTCGCCGGCTGTTTCGGCGGCAAGGCCCCTCCGACCCTGTTCACGCTGACCTCGAGCGCGCCCGACCCGCAGCAGATGACCCGCAGTGCCAGCGCCGGCCAGGCCGTGACGATCGCCAACCCGATCGTCGACAAGGCGCTGCGCACGACCCGCGTCTCGGTCGATCTCGGCACCCAGGTCCAATATGTGAAGGGCATCCAATTGGTCGATTATCCCGACCGCCTGTTCCAGCAACTGGTGTCTGAAACCGTGCGCCGGACGACCAACCGCGTCGTCCTCGACCCCGGCCAGTCGACGATGGACCCGGGCCTTGTTGTTACCGGCACATTGCAGAAGTTCGGCTATGACCAGGCCAGCGGCCAGGTCGTCGTCCAATATGACGGTGCGCTCTCGACCGAGGGCGGAACCCGCGTCGAAGCCCGCCGCTTTACCGCCTCCGTAGCCGCCGACGGCACCAACAAGACCGTCCCGCAAGCGCTCAACGACGCCGCCAACCAGGTCGCGGCGGACGTGGCGAAGTGGATTGGCGGTTAAACACGCGCCTCCGACTTTGCCTCGCGTATAGGCGCGGCCCCCGCTGGCGGAGGCCTTGCCTTTTCGAGCCGCATACGCTCGGTACCATAGACGATGAAAGCCAAGACCCACCCGTTTGAAGCCGCGCGATTAGCAGCGTTACGGGCCTATGATATTCTCGACACGCCCGCCGAGAAGGATTTCGACGACATCGTGTCGCTCGCGTCCCAGATTTGCGAAACGCCCATCTCGGTCGTCAATTTCATCGATGAAGGGCGGCAATGGTTCAAGGCCGAGACCGGCCTGGGGGTGCGCGAAACGCCCCTCGAAACCTCGCTCTGCGCGCACGTCATCCTCGAAGATGAATTTGTCGAAATCCCGGATACCCAGGCCGATCCGCGGATGTGCGACAATCCCTTGTGCCTGACCGATCCAGGGTTGCGATTCTATGCCGGCGCGCTGCTCAAGTCGAAGGACGGCTTCCCGATCGGGACGCTGTGCGTGCTCGACAACAAGCCCCGAACTCTCACCCCGCTGCAGCGCGATACGCTTCGAATCCTCGCCGCGCAGGTCATGACCCAGCTCGACCTGCGGGCCTATATCGCAATCGAGAAAACCCTTCGGAGCGAGATCGATCACCGAGTCAAAAACTCGCTCCAGGTCGTCGGCGCGTTCGTCTCGCTCGAGAAGAATGCAACGCAGGACAAAGACGCGCGGTCATCGCTCGATCGAGTGGCCCAGCACGTCAACACAGTCGCCGCGCTCCACGATCATCTGACTGTTGCCGGCCAGTCCGAGCGACTGGATCTGCAATCCTATCTCGACCGGGTGGTGGCGCTGAATGATCAGGCGCTTCCGGCGAACATTACGATCGCCGGCGATTTCGAGCCGCTATCCGTGCTCCCGCGCGAAGCCGCAATCCTAGGCACAATCGTCAACGAGCTTGTTGCCAACGCCTACAAACATTCCTTGTCGCACGCGCCGGGGACGATCTCGTTGGTCGGTCGGCGACTTCCCGCCACTGGCTATCGCCTGACCTGCACCGACGATGCCAAGCTGCTCGCCGTCGCGAAGGCATCGAGCGGGCGCGTCGGATTGGGGCTCCAGATCTTGCGCGCGTCGGTCCGTCAGCTCGGCGGAACGATGTCCGCAGACCAGGATGACACCGGCTATTGCACGCGGATCAAGCTCCAATTCGCAGGCGAGTGAATCGGCAAAGCAAGGCCACGATACTTTACGCCAGCAGCTTGCTTGCCTGCTCGTAAACATCGCGGGACAATTCGGGGGCTGCGGCGATCCGTTCCAGCGCGGCGCGCATCAGCGCTGACCGGTTGGGCTCGAACTTGCGCCAGCGGCCGAACGGCGGGATCAATCGCGCGGCGACTTGCGGGTTCAATTTGTCCGCCGCGATGATCATCTCGGCGAGCAGCCGATAGCCCTCGCCCGACGCGCTGTTGAACACCCATTGATTGACCCCGAACGTCCCCGCCAGCGCGCGCAGGCGATTGGGATTGGCCATGGTGAATTCGGCATGATCGAGCAGGTTCTCGACCGTCTCGATGGTGTCGCTGCGCTGCGCCGTCGCCTGGATCGCGAACCATTTGTCGATCACCAGCGGATTGTCGCGGAAGCGGTCGTGGAAGGCCGCCAGTGCCTCCTCGCGCTGCGGCTGGTCGAGCGAGACCAGGATCGACAGCGCGCCCTGGCGGTCGGTCATATTGTCGGCGGCGTCGAACTGCGCCTTGGCCAGCGCCGCGCCATGCGCCGGATCGCCCGCCGCGATCATCCCCAGCGCAACCGTCCGCAAGCGCCGAACGCCCTTGGCGGCGGGCGACAGGTCGCTGCCCGCCGCACTGCCCGAGCCATGCGTCGCCTCGAGCAAGCCGCGGTGCGCAGTGCCGATGGTGTGGCGCAAATCTTCGCGCGCCACATGGATCGCATCGGGATCGATCTTGCGCATGCGGTCGGCGATCAACGCTTCGCCCGGCAACAGGATCGCCTCCGCCTTGAACGCCGGGTCGAGCGCGTTGGACGACAAGGTCGCGCCGATCGCATCGACCACCGCGCCCCACTCGCGCGCGCCGCCGTGGGCTGCGCCGAGCAGCGCATTGCCCATCAATTCCTGCATCGCCTCGAAACGCGCGAAGGGATCGCTGTCGCTCAGCGCCAGCCGCTCGAGCTCGCCGGGCTTGCGCGCGGCCTCGACGATCACGGGGGCCGAAAAATGGCGGTTGATCGACAGCAACGGCGGCTCGGTAACGTCGGCAAAGGTCACCGAGGCGTCGCGCTCGTCGAGCATGATCAAGCGTTCGGCCGAGATCTCGGCGCCGCTTTCGGCCCCGATCAGCGCGGTCCGCAGCGGAATCGGCATGACCTCCTTGGTCGGCTCACCCGGCGTCGGATCGAGCTGTTGCGCCAAGGTCAGCGTCGCGGTCTGCGTTGCCGGATCATGGTCGAGCTTGGCGCGGACCCGCGGCGTCCCGGCCTGGCTGTACCATCTTTTGAATTTCGACAGATTGACGCCGCTGGCATCTTCCAGCGCCTTGACGAACTGGTCGCAAGTCGCCGCTTCGCCATCGTGGCGCTCGAAATAGAGGTCGGTGCCAGCACGGAATTTGTCCGGCCCGAGGATCGTCGCCATCATCCGGATGAGCTCGGCGCCCTTGTTGTAGATGGTGGCTGTGTAGAAGTTCGAAATCTCGATGAAGCTGTCGGGTCGGACGGGGTGGGCGAGCGGCCCAGCATCCTCGGGGAATTGCGCCGCGCGGAGCACCCTCACGTCCTCGATCCGCTTGACCGCATCGCTGCCCATGTCGGCCGAGAAGCTCTGGTCGCGAAACACGGTGAAGCCTTCCTTGAGGCTCAATTGGAACCAGTCGCGGCAGGTCACCCGGTTGCCCGACCAATTGTGGAAGTATTCGTGCGCCACGACCCGCGCGATATTGTCGAAATCCATGTCGGTCGCGCTGTCCTGGTCGGCCAGGATGTAGGCGGTATTGAAGATGTTGAGGCTCTTGTTTTCCATCGCCCCCATGTTGAAATCGCTGACTGCGACGATGTTGAACTGGTCGAGGTCATATTCGCGGCCGTACGTGTCTTCGTCCCACTTCATCGCCAGCTTGAGGCTGTCCATGGCGTGCGCGGTGCGCGGCAGGTCGTCGGTTTTGACCCAGATGGCGAGGTCGACCTTGCGTCCGCTCATGGTGGTGAAGCTGTCGCGATTGGCGGCAAGATCGCCGGCGACCAGCGCGAACAGATAGCAGGGCTTGGGGAAGGGGTCATGCCATTCGGCCCAGTGTCGACCCTCGCCAGCATCGCCGGAGCCAGTGCGATTTCCGTTCGACAGCAGCACCGGGAAGCGCTCGCGGTCGGCCTCCATGCGGACGGTATAGGTCGACAGGACGTCAGGCCGGTCGGGAAAAAAGGTGATCCGCCGAAACCCCTCGGCCTCGCATTGGGTGGCGAGGTTCCCGCCTGAGGCATAGAGGCCCATGAGGCGGCTGTTGCTCGTGGGGGTGATCGCGGTTTCGATCGCCAGCTCGTGCCGATCGCCGGTCAGCGCAATGATCAGATCGTTGCCGTCCATCGCCCAATTGTCGCTCGCAACACCATCGATCCACACGCCTACCGGCTTGAGATCGTCGCCATTGAGGCGGATCGACGCGCCTGGGACGCCCGCCGGATTGCGCTCGACGACCAACCGCGACTGGACCCGCGTCGCATCGGGATCGAGCGTAAAGCGCAGCGCGATCTCGGGAACCAGCCAGTCGGGGACTCGATAATCCTCGCGGCGAATGGTCAGATGCTGGGGCGGAACCGGCGCTTCGGCGTGCGGTTCGGTTTGCGGAAGTTCGGTACGGATATCGGCCATTGCCGAGCGATAGGCGCGCCCTCGCTGCCGCTCAAGCCGGACATGACGCCGACGACGAGATTATTTGGCCAGCGGGTCCGAGAAATTGCCGTGGGTGCTGTCGGCCCACTGGTCGATCGAGGCGCTGATGGTGCGCATCAGCGGGATATCGGTGATCCAACGGAACGCGACGATCGAGAGGATGAGGACGATCAGGCTGGCAAGGGTGAAGATCATGGGATTTTTCCTTTCCTTGCCGATGCGCAATGAACCCTTGCGGTGACGCGTGCGTTACCGGGTCGATACATTCTTGTGACTGTGTCCGGTATGCGCGGCTTCGCAAACAGGGAGATTGACCATGGGCAGCTTCACCGACATCCACGAACATATGGAAGTGATCGGCGCGGACGGCGTGCATGTCGGGACTGTCGATCATCTCGATGGCGACCGCATCAAGCTGACCCGCGCGGACAGCGGCGTCGCTCATCACGACCATCACCATTATATCCCCAAGGGTCTGTTCGCCGATATCGAGGGCGACAAGGTTCGGCTGAGCGCCAATGGCGATGTCGTCGCGGCGCTGTTCGAAGAGGAAAAGGACGGTGAGCCGATCGGCTGATCGTCGCGCGCCGGCCCTAAGGGTCGATGACGTAACCTCGGCCCTGCAAATCGGCGTGAACGGTCATCGCCGACAGCGCCATTTTCACGCCCGGGATCATCTCGCTCTTCTTGATGTCGAGCAGTTCCGCACTCTGCCCGCAAACGTAGACCGGCACGCCCTTGGCGATCAGTTGCAGCAGCAGGGCGGTGTTGGGATTGACCTGGCCGTCGGTCTCGCGGCCGTAGTTCTGCGCGTCAAGCAGGTCGAGCAGGCCATTGGCACGGACCACGATCGCGGCATGGATATTCGCCATCGGCACGCCCGATGCGGCCAGCATATTGATGAACCGCGCCGCCGCGTCGATGCGCGGATTGAGCTTGCCCGGCGTTGCCGTGGGCACGTCAAAATCCATCTTCCAATCCTTGCCGGCGGGGAGGGGCACGTCGGCGGCGACCTTGGCCACGCCGCCGGCCTCGGTAATGATCGGACCGCGGCTGAAATTGGCCGGATTGGCAAGCGCGGGCGAGGCGCTCAGCACGATCGACAGGATGATTGGGACGAGGCGGTTCATTTGGGTCTCTCCTTGGAATGGCCGCAGCCTAAAGCGGCGGAACGAAAATTGCACCCGCCGCGCGCCGTGTCATCGGCAGTTGGTCGCGTCCGCGACTTGCCGTAAGGACGGGCTCGAGGGGAGACATTCATATGACCGAAACATCGATCGACCGCCGCCATTTCTTCGGCACTGGCGTAGCAGCAGTCGCAGGGGCAGCACTGATCGCACCGACGGCGGCGCGCGCGCAAGCGGCCAGCGGCTGGCAGCCCGCGGCTGACCCCAAGGACGCGTGGATGGACATGCCCGGCACGCTTCACCGGATGGCGTTCGACTGCACCGCCGCGGGCGCGGCCGGCGCGGGCCTCGGCTTTGCCAATAATTTCATCGAGACCAGCCGCACCGGCTATGGCACGCCGGCCTCGCAAATCGGCACGATCATCATCTACCGCCACGACGCCACGCCGTTCGCCTACAACAATGCAATGTGGGTCAAATACGGCCGCCAGTTCGCCAAGATGCTCAAGCTCGAGAGCGACGAGGCGATCGCCGCAATCAGCGGCAATCCCTTGTTCGCCAAACCCGCCGGGCCGAGCAGCCTGCCGCCGAGCTGGGCATGGATGGACGACATGTACATCTCGACCATCGTCAAGAACAACGTCCACTTCGCGGTCTGCGGCCTGGCCACCGAAGGGATTGCGATGCAGCTTGCCGGCAAGACCGGCGATGCCAAGGCGATTCAGGCCGAGCTTGGTGCCAACCTCATCCCCAATGGGCATCTCATGCCGTCGGGCATCGTCGCCGTGAACCGGGCGCAGGAACATGGCTATGCCTTTGCCTATGTGAGCGGCGCCTGAGGCCGTTGCGGATGCGCGGTCCGCGCCCGCGCTAGGCGCGGCGGATCATTGCGCTGTTTCAGCTTGCCGTCCTGGTGACGATCGCGGCGGCCTTGTGGGTGTGGCAGAATCCCGGCTGGATGGCGCCGCCGACCCTGTTGTCGACCGGCGCGGAGCGGGTCAATGCGCGCTTCACCCGCTGCGGCCCGGGGCGCGGGCCAGCCTGCGTTGCCGATGGTGATACGTTCAAGCTTGGGACCCGCAAGATCCGCATCGCCAGCATCGACGCGCCCGAAGTGCGCCCGCCACGCTGCACCGAGGAAGCCCGGCTCGGCGAAGCCGCGACTG
Source organism: Sphingomicrobium sp. (assembly GCA_039920065.1). GTDB lineage: Bacteria > Pseudomonadota > Alphaproteobacteria > Sphingomonadales > Sphingomonadaceae > Sphingomicrobium. The sequence goes on from JBDSEL010000026.1 coordinate 31,843, forward strand.
CAGCGCTCCAGAAATGGCTCAACCGCGGCCCGTTCACCATGCGCGGCTGGGCCCACCGCCCGACCGACCGCTTCGGCCGCGAATTGATGACGGTCAGCCGCGGCGCCTCGGATGTCGGGGTCGAGCTCGTTCGCGCCGGCCTCGCCAAACCCTATGCCGGCAGCAAAGCTGAATGGTGTGCGTGAGGCGGGTCGAGCGACGCTAACCCTTCCGCAACCCTCGCCAGGGTAGAAGCGGGGACGATGAAGCATTGGCGCCCCGATATGTCGGCGGCGGTGCCGCTTGAGCCGGTCGCGGACGCATGCGGGGGTGAGCGGCAGCGCAAGCGCGACTGGACCAGCGTGGCCGGTTATGCGCCGCCCCGCGCCCGCCCCCAGCATCGCCGCGAAGCCGCGCTGGGCGGGTGGATCGGGGTTGCGGTCGTGGCGCTGCTGTGCGGCGTGCTCGCGCTTGGCGCGGTCGCGGTGACGGCCGGGCCCGACCCGATCGATCGACTGGCGATTGCGTCCTAGCGCGACGACTTTGCCGCGAGCGATCGGGTAAACCCCCTGATAAGGATTGCGCATTAAGGTGTCGCGACGATGAGCAAGCTTTCCAAACAGACGGTCGACCTTTTGACGGGCGACGTGCGTATCTCGAAGATCCGTCGCGACCCGGTGCCGATGACGCCGGCGCGCAAGATCGCGACCTATCGCGACGACAATGAGAAGCGCACCGTCCTGGTGGGCATCGCCTGCTTCTCGATCGCCTTGTTCATCATCATCCTGCAATTCAGCGATTTCACCGACCGGTATCTGAATTAGAGGCCAAGGCGCTCTCCGCCGCTGCTATTTGATCAAGATTGACTCTGCAGCGTCCCCGAGGTCGAACTCAATCGCCAAATCCTGACCAGCGGCGTGGGTCCGACTGCGTGATGCACCAAACGAAAAA
>JBDSEL010000027.1:0-4717 GCA_039920065.1 Sphingomicrobium sp.
AAGGTCCGCGCCAACCGCCGGCGTCTGGGCTAAGTCCGACTTCGGCGCGACCGGCGGTTGGACTAGCGGCCGCGCCGCGCCGCCACCACCAGCGCCGCATCGAGCGCCTGGAGAAAGCGCGAGCGGTCGGCCTTGGTGAACGGGGCCGGGCCGCCGATCGAGCCGTCGCCGCCGGCCGCTCCGCCGCGCAAATCGGCCATGATCGCGCGGGTCGCGATCGCCGCGCCGATCGAGCCGGCGGTGAACGGCTTGCCAGTGTTGCCGATGACCTGCGCGCCGGCCTTGAGGCAACGATCGGCAAGCAGGATGTCGCTGGTGACGACGACGCTGGCCGGGCCCGCAGCCTCGGCGATCCAATCGTCGGCGGCGTCGAAGCTGTCGCTGACCACGACACGCTCGATCAGCGGATGGTCGGGCACTCGAAAATGGCTGTTGCTGACGATCTTGACGGGAACGCCCAGGCGCCACGCGACCTTGTAGATTTCATCCTTGACCGGGCAGGCATCGGCGTCGACCAGGATCTGGCGCATCGCCTAGGCGCCGACCGTCACTTCTTCATATTGTCGAGCCCGCGCACCACACCCTCCTTCATCGACGGGTTGGAAGCGTTCTGCTTCTTGGGCGCTTCCTTTTTGGGTTTGCGCGATTCCTTGTTCGACTTCTTCTGCCCCTTGGCCATGTCGGTTCCTTCATCGTCAGCTGCTGTCCGGCCTGCACTGTATCACGCCGTGGCACAGGCCCAAGCCCCGATTTACAGGCTTATCGGTGCGGCGCGCGGGTTGATGGAAAGACGTCGAGCCCGTGCCGCGTCCATTTTCTTTTAACTTCGGTCGATTAGGCAGTGAAGAGACTATGGGGCGGCTGCGGCGGCCAGCGGCGGCATGTGACAATCGGTTTGGGACATTAGTGGACGCATGAAAGAGCATCCTAATTACGTGTTCATCCCGGCTTCGACGGCGGAGGGCGTGCGCGCCTATCGCGAGCCGGCGATCGCCCATCCGCTCCAGCTGGCGTTCCTCAATCCGGCGGGCGAGCGCGCCTATGTCGAACATGTTCGCGCGCTGCTCTCCGCCGGCCGGCTGGACGAGGCCGATGCCCTATTGATGCGCGACCTGGACGGTTTCGACGGCCGCATGGCGCAATTGTGTCATGCGACCACACGCCAATCGGTCACCGTCGAGGGCTGGGACGACCTCCTGCCCATCCTCGACGAATATGAAGGTCCGTCGATCACCGCCATCACCGTCGGCCTGACCAACGATTCCGATCTGGTGTTCGATCACGCGGCCGAGCACGAGCCGGCGCTGGTCGTGGCGCTTTATTCGGACGACAGCTACGCGTTCAGCCGCAATGCCGCGGAGACGATATTGGGCGAATGCCTGAGCGACTATCCAGCCTTCGCCGGGGCCGATGAAGATATCGAATTCTACGCCGTCTCGGCGGGCCTGGCACCGCTCAACACCGCGCTGATCCAGTCCAAGCACCGCTATTTCCTGCGCGATGGCCGCGACGGGGTCGATGACCGCGCGCCCGGCGGCTATGTCGAATATATCCTCGGCACCTGGCTACGCGCCTTGCGCTTTCTCCAGGCGCTGCGCAGCGCCGCCGGGTCGTCCGGCATTCCCGCCGGCGCGCGGCTGATCGCCGGGACCACCGATCTCAATACCGATCTTGCCTGCGTGCTTGGCGAAGGGGCTGGAGTGGAGCCTGCGGCGGCGGTGGCGGCACCAATCGCGGCTGCGGCGCTGACGATGAAGAAATGGGTGCCAAAGATCGACCCGCTGGCCGAAGCGTTCGAGCCGGGCAGTGCGCTCCGCCGCAAGATCGCCGAGCCCCTCCATGCCGCCGAACCGACGCTCATCCCTGAACCGGTCGCGGTAACCGCGATCGAGCCTGTGCCCCGAGTCGAGCAAACGTCGCTGCCGTTCACGCCGCCCGAACGCAAGCGTGGGCTCTTTGCCCGACTGTTCGCTCGCCTGCGCCGGGCCACCTAGCCGCCTTCGCCAACCCCCGCCGGTCGAATATCCCTGTCCGCCCCCGCGGCACCGGCCTAGACCATCCTTGGCCCGATGGGTTTGGGAGGCGTTTCGAGATGATTGCGCGCCACGGATGGATGCCAATTCTGGCGCTAGTCGCCGCGACCGCCCTTGCCACGCACACCAGCGCTGCCGCCGACCCGCCCAAGATTGCTCGCCCGCGGCCCGCGCCCGCCAATCTTCCGCCGCGTGTTCCGCCGCTGCCTACCGCCGAGATCGACAATGCGCTCGCCGTCAGCGGCGAACAGATCAAGGCGCATAAGGAAACCAGCCGGTTGTCGGTCGATGTCCTGGTCAACGGTCGCGGCCCCTATCAATTCGTCGTCGACAGCGGTGCCGACACCTCCGCCGTCGGGCTGCAAATCGCGCGCAGGCTCGAACTGCCGCTGGGCTCGCCCGCGATCCTCAATGGCATGACGTCGCGCGACCTGGTCGATCGGGTCAAGGTCGCGGAACTGTCGTTCGGCCACAGCGCCATCCGCGACCTTGAACTGCCGGCATTGCGCGAACTCGACCTCGGCGGCGATGGCCTGCTGGGGATCGATGCGCTGATCAGGCAACGGCTGCTGCTCGATTTCGAGAAGAAGATCATCCGCGTCGAGGATGCGACGAAGGCCTACAAGCCCGAACCCGGCGAAATCGTCATCGTCGCTCGGCGTCAGCACGGCCAGCTGATCCTGACCAAGGTTCGCGCCGCGAGCATTCCGATCGACGCGGTGATCGATACCGGGACGGAAATCACCATTGGCAACATGGCGCTGCGCAACAAGCTCATCCGCAACAACCGCAAAAGCTTTATCACCGTTGAAACGATCGGTGTGACCGGAAAATCGGCTCGGCTCGAGATTGCGCGCGTCGGCCAGCTCGACCTGGGGCCCGTCACCTTGCGCGATGTGCCGATGGCGTTCGCCGACGTGCCGCCGTTCAAACTGTTCGGCCTGCTCGACGAGCCCGCAATCCTGCTCGGCACCGACGTGCTCGAACATTTCCGCAAGGTCTCGCTCGACTTTCGCGACCGCAAGGCGCGCTTCCAATTGCGTCGCTGCGAAAGCACCATCGTCGTATTTAACTCGACCAACGACTTCCTGCCGGGCCGGATCTACGACAACGGAACCCGCGAGGCGTGCCGCAATTGACGCTCGACGCACAACCGCCGCCCGGGATGTTCCGGACGGCGGATGCCACGCTTACAATTCCCACATCCGGAGAGGTTAAGCGGGTTGGAAAGCCAGCCGCTGTGAAGGCAAAGCGCGATCGTTGCGAAGGGCCGCGACGGCGCGCTCGGGAAGGCCCGCGATGCGCGCGACGGGAACCGCTTCGCCGGCACCGGCAGCGCGTTCGCGCTGTTCGAAAAACGCCGCTCTCTTCAGGCGCTTCTTGAGAGATAGCGACGGATTCTCCGGCGTTGGGCCCATTTTGGCCTGGGCCATCGGCGACAGGCGACGATTAGGCTCCGCAGGCTGTGCGCGCGGACCCCAAGCAAACGCCGAGCCGTGGTTATTATTTCGTGCATAAACAGGTGCACTGGCAGCGGTCGGCTGGATCGCGATCACAGGCACTACGGCCATTTCGGCACGGGTCCGGCGACGACGTGATACCAACATGGCGGCTCCGCCCAAGGCGATCGCGGCTAGCGCGCCACCGACGGCCAATGCTGCAGTTTCAGAATCGACGACGTCCATCGAAGTGTCGAGTGGCTTGGGAACTGGCGCGGCTGCGCTTCCTAACTGCGCTGGGGTCGCCGATTCCGCAGCAAACGGTTCATTTACTGCGGACGGGGAAGTGGCGGCGATCGGACCTGCGACCGGCGCTGCTGCGACGGCTGCGGGTGCTGCCTTGGTGACAGTCCGCTTGGCTGCCTTGGCGACCGGGACAGTGGCGGTCTTGACGGCTTTGGTCGGCGCCGGTTCGGTAACGGCTTCAATGCTGACAGCAGCTGCTGGCCCACTTGCCGCTGGAGTCGAGACAATAGGCTCCGACGTCACAATTACCGCTTCCGGTAGTGCGATTTCCTGCGCCGAGATACTGGTTGAAGAAAGGGTCAGGACAGCGGCAATCGCCGTCGCACCCGTGCGAGCGTAGAGGTTTATTTTGTGCATGAAGATTGAACCAGCGCAGCGGCGCTTCGGGTGCGAGGTTAACGATGAACGGAAGCCGCCGGACGATGGCTGACCGCAAATCCGCAACGTTTGCCCTTAGCGCTTGAGCGCCCGGACCGCGGCCAGAGTTTTGGCGACGTGTTCGCTCCAGTCCATTTCGCTGTGAACCATTGCCACCCGGCCATCTCTTGCAATCACATAGCTGGTGCGATTGGTCATGTTCACGAGCTTGCCGGCGACCGGCATCGACACGTCATAGCCCTTGATCATCGCCTTGTTGGCAGTGGCGACTGGAAAGGCGTTGCGGCATTCCTCGACTGAGAATTTACGCAAGGTCGGAAGGTCGTCGGCGGACAGGCCGATGACTTGGGCGCCGGCTTTCTTGAACTCGGCATTGGCTTCGCTAAAGGCGCGCGCTTCCAGCGTGCAGCCTTTGGTGAACGCTTTGGGGAAGAAATAGAGGACCACCGGTCCCTTGCGCAGCTGGGCCCGCAAATTGACCCGGAAGGGCTTGCCGGCAAGTGCGCCCGAAGTGGTGAAGTCGGGCGCTTTCGCGCCGAGTGGCAGGGACGCCTGGGCCGG
>JBDSEL010000028.1:0-22236 GCA_039920065.1 Sphingomicrobium sp.
GAACTGTGCCGGTCGATTCTGATCTTGTTTTTTTCGGTAAATGCCCAGCCGCTGGCGATGCCAGTGCCGATATCGATCTTCATCGGCACGTCGAGGGTCGCGAGGAAATCGCCGAACAGCACGCAGGCGCCCTGCGGGGTCTGATAGGCCCGCACGCCGTTGCCAAGGGTCATGCGGTGGAGATTGACGTCGAGCAGGAACTGGCTCTCGGGGTCGGCGGTCCAGCCGTCGGCAAGAACGTCCGCCGCCGGCGACATCGTCGCGGGCGCCAGCGATGCGCCGAAAGCGGCAAGCGCGATAAGCGCCCGCCGCCACCGACCGGTCCTAGTCCTGAGGATGCCCGATGTCGCCATCGTGCCTGCCGTTTGCCCCCCGCCCCGGTCTAGCGAAGAGTCGCAGTGGTTTCGGCGACCAAGCTTGATCCGGCCTCGTTGGTCTCGAAATACTGGACCTTGACCGGACCACTCGCCTTGCCGGCAAATTCAGCCGCGATCGGGATGTTGACCAGGCGCTTGTCGAGCTCGGGATAGACCGCGACGCCCTTGAGCTCGGCGATCGGTTCCTTGACGCCGTCCTTGAGCACACGGATCTCGCCATAGGTCGACCGATTGCCAGCGCGCGTCAGATCGATCGCGATAACCTTGCGGCCGCCAATGTCGGCGAGCCGGACATCGGCAATTCCCGCCTTGGCCTGGAGATTGCCGAGCCGGACGATGACCGGGATGGTAACCCCGTAGATCGGCGTCAGGCGGAAGCCGATGCCCTGGGCTTCACCGGTGTCGGTGACGGGCTTGGGATCGGGAATCGCGCGAAACAGCAGGTGCACGCGATATTCGCCGTCGGGCAGATTGCCGGGAACGCGGGCGGAGACCCGCACCGACTGCGGCTGGTTCGGCGGCAACGTAACCTTGCGCGGAGCGTAGAAGATCATGTCCCGAGCGGTGATTTCCTCGGCCGACGCTTCAACCACGTCGCTGAGCGAGCCATTGGGCATCATCCGCCGAAGCTCGACCGAGATGCGATAGGTCGCGGTCTCGGTGCCGACGTTCTTGATGATCACTTCGCTGCCGCGGCTGCCGTTGAGGACGAGGCGGGTTGGCGCGACCAGCAGATCGCCGACACCGGCAGTAGCCGGGGCAGAAAAGGCCAGCGCGGCGGCCGCGACGGTAAGCGCGCGGGACATGGCGCGGATGACGGACATTGGACAACTCCCCACATGGCGGGAAAGGGTCCCCGCAATCGTTGGGGAGAGAATGGTCCAGAATGGTTATTTTATTGCTAACCATCCTGCTTGTTTCGCCAACGAAAAACGGCCGGGATGACCGGCCGCTCTTCTCTACAGGGAAGCGGAGACCTTAATTATAGTCGGCAGTCACCGTCACTGTGCCCGAATAATTGCCCGAGCTGGTCGCCTGGGTAAGGGTAAGCGCGCCGCCGATATAGAAATCGAGGCCGGGGGTGCCCGAATTGGGCAGCTGGATGGTGTAGGCACCGGTCGCATTATTGGCCGACACGCTGTTGACCGTATTAAGGGTGATTGTCGGGGTTGCTCCGCCGCCGGTGTACCCGGTTAGCGACAAGGTGACGGTCAGCGGGATGTTGAGCCCGATATTGTTGCTTTTCGTCCCCTGGATATTGAACATCGCTGCCGCCGGCGTTCCCGAGCAAGAGAAACCCGAGGCGCAAAAGGTGCCGGTCTGGGTTGCGGCCGCGAGTACCGTGAAGGTTCCACTGAAGGTCGCGGTCGACGGGGTGAGGATGGTGCCGAGATCGATGGTGCCGCCGCCGGTGAGGGTGATCGGCTTGAGCACCGCAGCCTTGACAGTAGCAGTCGTGGTGACGGCGTGCGCTGCCTGCGGCAGGCCGACCGTCGCCAGGGTCAGCAGCGATCCGCAGAGAAGTTTTTGAGAGAATTTCATTGCTCATCCAAACATGCTTAGCCGAAGCGGTAAGCAGGCAGTTAACCTTGTCATCCTTTCGATCCGCTTTGGGTTTATGGTTAATTGCACGTTAGGGTTTGCGCCGCGGGCACAAAAAAAGCGGGGGTCCGAAGACCCCCGCCCGTCAGTATCGAGGCCGATCTAAATCAGTCGTAATCGGCAGTCAGATTGAACGACGCCGTATAGACGCCGTTCGGTGCAACCGTCGAGTCGCCGAAGGTCAGCGTACCGAACAGCTTGATGTCGGTATCCGAACCAGCGCCGGTCACGCCGAACGTGCTCTGGTTCACGCCCAGCAGAACGTCCTGCGTCATGCCGGCATATTCGAGCGCCAGGCTGACGGTCTCGGTGCCGTTCGACAGCAACAGCGTGTTGTCGGTCGCGTCAAAGGTTGCGCCGCTCACGGTAACCGACATGGCCGAACCCGAATCACCATTGATGGTGAAATGGCCTTCGGTCGGTGCGCCGGTGCAGGTGACACCCACAACCGCGGTGCAATCGATGGCTCCGACGGAGCTCATGAATACGGAACCGCTAGCACCCGATGAGCGAATGATGGTCCCGAAATCGATGTCCTGAACCTTCTGCAGGTCAATCGCCGAAAACAGGCGAACAGTTGCCGTGCCATTGGCCGACGGCGCGGTGTACGGATCGGCTTGGGCCGGAGCGGCAAAGCCGATCGCGGCAACCGAGCAAGCCAACGCGAGCTTCTTGATGATGGTCATAACTCAAATCCCCACTGATTCCTTAGCATTCGGCTGCCCGGTTCCTCGGAAGGTCCGCCACCCGTGCCATCTGATTAACCGGCCCGGCTTTCGGCTTTCCTCAGAACTATGGTTGCCAGCGCATTAAGGAATGCGCAGTTGTGGATCAGAGATAGTCGGCGCGGACCAAAAGGTTGCCGCGGAATTCGCCGTCGGCATCGCCGCGCACATCGAGCTGGCCGCCAAAATCGACAACTAGCCGGCCCGACGAATCGAGGGTCGGCGAATCGGGTAGGTTGGTGACCAGCGCGCTGATCGAGATCACCGTACCCTTCATGCCGGTCAGTTCGAGCGTGCGCGGGAAGCTGACGAATATGGGCCGGTTGGGTTCGCCGTGAATGATGACCCGCCCGATCCGGGCGCGGCCGCCGACCGATTCGACCGATCCGCTAAAGTCGCTGCTGCCGTCGGGCATCAACCGCACCGCGCCGCCGCCATTGCCGTCGACGATGATGCGGTCGAAGTCGAGCGTCGTTTCGAGCTCGATCTCAATCGCCGTCGGTTGGCTGCTCGCCGTCGCATCGCCTGGGGTAATTCCGCAAAAGGCGCATTGCGCGGCGACCGGCGCGGGGACGAGCCCGGCCGAGATAGTAGCGAATGCGACGCCCATGGCGTACCAAGGCGTGAACTTGCCCATGCCAACTTCCTTATCGGCCAGGGGTGTAAACGAGGTTAATGCGCAATTCACGGATTCCATCGTCAAGGACGAACCAATGAAGACAGTCGATCGCACCGATGCCGAATGGCGAGCCAAGCTGACCCCAGAGCAATATCGCGTATTGCGCAAGGGCGGGACCGAACCACCGTGGTCGGGCGAGTTAATCGATGAGAAGCACAAGGGTGAATTCTGCTGCGCCGCCTGCGGCTCGGCGCTGTTCGATAGCGACAGCAAATATGACAGCGGCAGCGGTTGGCCAAGCTTCACCGCGCCGGCCAGCGGCGACGTCGTCGCAGAACAGGTCGATAGCAGCCACGGGATGAGCCGCACTGAGGTCTGCTGCGCGGCCTGCGCCGGGCACCTTGGCCATGTCTTCCCAGATGGCCCGGGGCCAGGTGGCCTGCGCTATTGCATCAATTCCACCTCGCTCGACTTTAAGAAAGCGGAGTCGGAAGACTAAGCGCGCTTGTCGGCGCTGCCGCGACTTCCTATCGCTAGGCAGGGAAGGCCAGCACAACCGCGACCATGACATCAGTTTTTAAAGCCCTCCTTTATGTCGGCATTGCCGCGCTGGTCGCACTCGCCATCGCGGTTGGCGTCGCGATGGCCTATTTGCCCAATTATGCGGAGCTGACTCGGCGTTCCGACCTCGGCCAGATGGTTCGAGTTCGCGCCGCCAACGGAGCGGTCCTGGTGTCGCTCGGGCCGAGCTTCGGCAAGTGGCTGCCCTACGAGGAAATTCCGCTCGAGATGCGCGCCGCAATGATCTCGGTCGAAGACAAGAGATTCCGCAGTCACCTGGGGATCGACCCGATTGGCATCGCGCGCTCGATCAAGGTGCGCATCGACAGCGGCCGGTTCCGCCAGGGGGGGTCGACCATCACACAGCAGCTCGCCCGCAATATCTTCCTTACCAACAGCCGCACCTTTGGCCGCAAGATCAAGGAAGTCGTGCTGGCACTGGCGATCGAGCGCAAATTCTCGAAGAACCAAATCCTCGAGCTGTACCTCAACCGAGTCTATTTCGGCGGCGGTGCCTATGGCATTGACGCCGCCTCGCGGCGCTTCTTCGGGCATGGCGCCGAGCGCCTTGGACTGGGCGAAGCGGCGATCATCGCGGGTCTGGTCAAGGCGCCGTCGAACTACTCGCCTTCTGCCGATGCCGTAGCGGCACGCAACCGTTCCACGGTGGTCCTGAAGTCAATGGTCGATAACGGCTTCATCACTCCGGCGGCAGCGGCGGCGGTCGATCCGGAGCAGGTCAAACTCACCCAGACGAGCAAAGAAAACAGCGTCCGCTACTTCACCGACTGGGCGCTGCCGCAACTCGAAACGCTGATCGACCAGACCGGCGAGCCGATTGACGTGTGGACGACGCTCGACCCGCGCATGCAGGTCGCAGCCGACCAGTCGATTGCCAAAAACACCCCTGCCGTGGCGCAGGGGGCACTGGTCGCGATCGACCGCGACGGTGCGGTTCGGGCGATGGTCGGCGGCCGCGACTATGTCTCCTCCATCTACAATCGCGCGACGCAGGCCCAGCGCCAGCCGGGGTCGGCGTTCAAGCTGTTCGTCTATCTCGCGGCGCTCGAATCGGGGATGAAGCCAACCGACATGGTGGTCGATGAAGCGGTCACGATCGACGGCTGGACGCCGCGCAATTCGTCGCGCAGTTTTGTCGGCCCGGTGTCGTTGCGCGAGGCGTTTTCGAGATCGATCAACACGATCAGCGCCAAGATTGGCGCCCAGGTTGGGTTCGGGACCATCGCCGACATGGCCCGGCGCTTTGGCATTTCGAGCACTATATCGACATTTCCCTCAATGGTCCTGGGGTCGAGCGAAGTGCGTGTGATCGACATGGCGCGCGCCTTTGCAGCGGTGGGCAACAGGGGCGTCGCAGTAACTCCCTATGCCATCCGCAAGGTCGTGACCGCCGACGGACGTCTGCTCTTCCAGCGCGAAGGTGATGAGGAGCGCGTGCTCGTGGCGCCGTGGGTCGCGGCGCAAATGACCGACTTGATGCAGTCCGCCGTGCTCAGCGGCACCGGGCGTGCGGCCCAAATCGGTCGTCCGGTGGCCGGCAAGACCGGAACGACGTCGTCGAACAAGGATGGCTGGTTTATCGGTTTCTCATGCGGCCTGACGACCGCGGTGTGGATGGGCCGCGATGATGCCAAGCCAATTGCCGGACTCCAAGGTGGGACCGCGCCCGCACGCGCCTTCCACGACTTCATGGTGGTAGCGGTCGCCAATCGTCCAGTCGAGCAGTTCGAGACCCAGGTGCCGCTTCCAGATTGGCAGCTCACCCCCGGGGAGGAATATATCGGCGATCCCTATGCCAGCGATGGGTTGCAACCGATGGTCGACGAAAACGGCCTTCCGATCGGCCCGGGCGAGGCCTATCCGGCCGATCGCCCGCCGACGATCGGCAGTGACGGATCGGGTAATCCCAGCCAGCAGGACCTGGACCGGGCATTCCCGCCGCAACAGCCTCGCGATCCAACCCGGTATCCGCAGCGCCAGCCGGCGCCGCCGCCACCCCGACAGCCGGATCCCCGCTTAGATGCTCCGGCCGATCCGACGGAGCCGCGGACCTAGCGCGCGCAAATCGGCTTTGGCGCGCGCCAGGCCGGGGCCGACGAGTTCCGCCTCAAGCTGGCGGAATTGCGGTCCGTGGTTGAGATGCCGCAAATGAGCGACTTCATGTGCGACGACGAAGCGGCGAACGCTAGGCGGCGCCAGGATCAGGCGCCAGTTGAAGCGAATCCGCCCGCCGGATGAGCAGCTGCCCCAGCGCGTGGCGGCATCGCCGACGCTAACGGCGGTGGCTTTCACGCCTGCCAAAGCAGCGAATTCGGCCACTTCAGCGGACAGAATTTGCGCGGCTCGGGCGCGAAGAATGCGCTCGACCCGGCGCTCGAACCCCGATTCCGCCCCGCCGACCAACAGTCGCTCGCCGTCGAAACGCCCGGTGCGCGGCGCCGCGCGGTCGACTTCGAGCGAGATTTCGCGCCCTTCGAATGGAATTCGCGCTCCGGGGGCGAACGGTTCGAGCGGCGGGGCCTTGGCCAGCTGCGCGTCGATCCACCCGCGCTGTTCCAGTGCCCAGCGCACAGCCGTTCGCCGACTGGTTCGAGGCGGGCAGGTGAGCTTGATGACGCCGCGCTGATCGTCGATCCGTAACCGCATTCGGCGGGCGGATCGCACCGGACGGATTTCGAGCGGCAGTGGAAGGTCGGCCTCGGCGGCAGGATCAGAGCGGCCGATCGACCACATGCCATTCAAGCTCGCCGGCGTCATCCTCGCTGACCGTCCAGCCGCGGGTCGATTGCCCCGCTTCGTGGACCGTCTCGCGGCTCCCGGAAATCAGATAATGCCACGCCGGCAAGGGCTCATCCGCAGCGCGCAGCCGGTAGGCGCAGGTTTCGGGGAGCCAATCAAGCCGGTCGAGATTGCGGCGATCGAACTGAACGCAGTCGGCGACCATTTTCTTTCGATTTGGGTAATCGGTACAGCGGCCGTTCGCTCGATCGAGCAAGCGGCAGGCGACGTTGGTCGGATAAAGCACGCCGGTGTCTTCATCCTCCAGCTTGTGCACACAGCAACGTGCGCAGCCGTCGCACAACGCCTCCCACTCGCCGCGGTCGAGGCTGCGGATGGGTTTCTCCCAAAATGGCGGACCGGCGTTCATGACAAAGCCAGCCTTGCTCTGCTACAGCTGCGCGATCAAGCAACAGGTGGAGTTGAGCGACCGTGTTTCGGTTTAAATTTCAGGCGGGCGTGGCCCTTTGCCTAGTCCTGTCAAGCGCCGCAATCGCCCAGCCAACCAATGCCGGCCGAGAATTTATCGAGGCGGTTCGGATCGGCAATGGCGGGGCGATGCTCAAGCTCATCTCCGAAAATCCAAAGGGCATCGTCAATACGCGCGGCTGGGATGGGCAGACCCCGCTGGTTCTGGCAATCGCTGCGCACAACCGCGACTTCACCGGTTTCCTGCTCAATAATGAGGCCGACCCCAATCTGGCCGGGGCGAAGGGTGAGATGCCGATCGTTGCCGCCGGGCGCAATGGCTTCGACGATGCGATTGGCTGGCTGTTGGGGCTCGGCGCCAAGGTCGATGCAACCAATCGCGCGGGCGAAACCGCGTTGATTGTCGCGGTCCAGGGCCATCATGTCGATGCCGTCACGGTGCTGCTCGCAGCCGGTGCCGATCCCGACCGGGCCGATGCGGTCGCTGGCTATTCGGCCCGCGATTATGCGAAGCGCGATTCGCGCGCCCGCGACCTGCTCAAACTGATCGAAGCGAAGAAGCCGAAGCCGGCTAAATAATCAGCTTGCCTGGCCGAGCGATGGATCGATCTGGACCGACAGGCGCCGCGCTGCGCGCCGTGCGAATTGCAAAAGCTCGGCCTTGCGCCGGGCGGGAGCGAGCGGCCTCAGCACGGCATCGCGAACCACCGCCGCATCATAGCGGTCGGCAACGATCAGCCCGGCATCGCCCGGTAGATAGCGTTCTTCATCGAGGATTGCCGCCAGATGCGGCGGCACCGCCCAGAAGAAGCGGTCGCAATAGTCGAGATAGTCGCGCCACTTGCAGTCGCCGATAAGGTCGGCGCGGGCGACCTTGATCTCGACGATAGTCAGACCGCCCTTGGCATCGATCGCCATCAGATCGGCCCGGCGGCCGTTGGCGAGGGGCATTTCACAGACCGAAAATAGATCTTGGCGGCAAAATAGCCGAGTGACCCCGCGAGCCACCTCGGCGGCAAGCGGGACGTCAGAAAAACAGTCGCTATCGATCAGGCTGGCCATTGGCGCATCGTAGAACAAATCAAAAACGCTGCACAAATGAAAACGGGCGGGAGACCCGCCCGCTTCCGCGATCCGCAAGGCGGCTGTCGCGCCTAGCGATAGAAGATGTGGTTTCCGATCGATGCGACGCGCTTCAGGCGCCAGCCCGGCGAGACATAGCGGGCGTGGAAGAACATCGCCTTGCCGACCGACGAATCCTTCAGACCCTGGTCGACGATCTTGGCAATCGCCACCGCGGTCTTCCACTGCTTGCTCGAGCGCGGGACTGACGGAAGCGACTTGCCGTGGACGAACGAGAACTGCCCGCGCTGGAACAGCACGCCGCAATAGCTCGACGGGAAGCGGCCGCTTTTAGCGCGGTTGGAAATGACGTGACCAACGGCGAGCTGGCCAACGAGGGGTTCGCTCTTCGATTCGAAATAAACGCCGGTGGCGAGGCATTCGATTTCGCGGCTGCCCGCCTCGGAAGTGCTGAGCTGGGAGATCATTGACGACAGATCAGCCGCAGAACGAACGACGATCGTCGGCGCTTCCTCGGTCTGCGGCGTAATCGACGGCTGTTGGTCGATCACGAGTGCCGGTGCCGATGCGCCCGACAGCTGCGGTTCGTCCTCGAGGACCAGAAGGTCGGGAACCGTCACTTTGGGAATGGTCGCTGTGGCGATCATTTGCGGTTGAACCTGGCCGCTGCCAGCCTGGGCGGGCGCAAAACCGGTCGCAGCAAGAGCAGCGCCGAATACAATCGCCGAACGAAGCGAAATCGTCATGAATACCGTAATCAATGCGGTCGATGGTTCAAACTGACGGGCGTCAAATGCTTCGGTCTGTTGCCGAATTTCGCCCCGGAACCATCCTCCGTCTCGCGTGGCAGGATCGGATTTTTTCCGAATGGAACTGCCCCCCGCTCTTGTCGTGGAGCCGTCTTTTACCCGTTCCGGCTGCGAATCAACCTTCGTGGAGCTTTTCAGCGATGAACCGTTGCGGGTCCGCGATATCCAGCTCGATTGCCCAGAAATCCGCGTCGAAACGTGCTCGCCGTGCGAGGAATTCTGCAACCTTTCGAGAATCATGCGCGTCGGCGACACTCACCGCACGCCACTCATAGGCCCCCGCCACGTCGAGAACGCGCTCGAAGGAGGAATGGAATTGCCCGCGACATGCAATGAGCAAAACCAAGTCGCCTCGATCAGGGTCCCCGCGTCGCAGAATCGCCGCATGGCCCCCGGCGGCCTGAACATTGCGAACAAAGGCCGCAACCTCGAGCGCAGCAGGGAGGCGCCCGCCGCTCACCTCAGGCGATCGCGACGGTCACGCAGCGTCGCGTTCGTCGGCACCCATCAGAACCGCCGCCAGTGCATCGCGGCTGCGGGCGCCGCGCATCTTCTCGAGGGTGGCAACGCTGCGGGTGACCCGGCTGATCGCTGCCAGCGCTTTCAGATGGTCGGCCCCGGCGTCGGGTGGCGACAGCAGCAGGAAGACGATATCGACCGGTCGACCGTCGATCGCTTTATACTGGACCGGCTCGCCCAGCCGCACGAACAGGCCATAGATTCGGTTGAGCCCGGCGATCTTGCCATGGGGAATTGCGACGCCCTGGCCGAAGCCGGTCGATCCCAATTGCTCGCGCTCGGTCAGACTGGCGAGGATGGCAGCCGAATCCAGGCTCAGCCGCTGGCCGGCGAGGTGGGCGAGCTGCTGCAACAATGATCGTTTGCTCCCGCCTGGAAAGGCGGGCTTGATCGCGTCAAAATCGATGAAGTCGACTAATTGCATGAACGCTTAAACTCTCTTGGGGCTGCGCGCGCGGGGATTTCAGTCGCGGGTCGGCTCGACCCAACCGATGTTCCCGTCTTCGCGCCGGTAGACCATGTTGAATTCGCCCGTCGCACTATTCTTGAACATCAGTGCGCCGGTGTTGCGCAGGTCCATCAGCATGACCGCATCCGAGACCGACGAATCGGGAATGTCGACGCGCGCTTCGGCGACGATCGTTGGGAAGGCGGGCCCATCGGTCTCGGCGCTGTCCGAAGCAGCGCCTGAGAAAATCGTATAGCCGGCATTTTCAATGAACGGCGCGGATGCTTCAACCGCCTTGTGATCGCGCAGCCGATCGACGTAGCGCCGCAACTGACTTTCGATGCGGTCGGCGGCGCCGTTGAGCGCGAGGTCGGCCTTGGGTGCACGGTGCGACGCCTTGAGCACGATGCCGTGGGCGACCGGGGCGACGATATCGCACGTGAATTGGTTGTTGGGGCCACGGCCGAAGGTGACGTTGGCGCTGACCGCGCGCGCGAAATATTTTTCGCTGAGGGCGCCGATTCGCTGCTGGGCGAGTTCGCGCAACGACTGGCCGGTATCGACTTGATGTCCTGCGACACGAACTTCCACGTTGTCCGCCTTCCTCTTGTCTTGTTCGCGCGTCGCTTAGGGCGCCGGTTCGTCCGCCGTCAACGGGCCGGGGCGAAGCGGTCCCACAATGCACCGCTCAGCCGGGCGATAAAGCCGGCGTGCCGAGCCAATTCCTCGACGCTTGCGAAATGCCGTCTGGGCTCGAGCGGCTGGCGCTCGGCTTGGGCAATCGTCGCGGCGGCCTGCACTGCGGCGGGTTTATCGGCGACGAGGCCGAGCCCGATCTGCCGACCACCGGTCAGCTCGACATAGACCTGGGCGAGGAGTTGGGCATCGAGCAGAGCCCCATGTTTGACCCGATGGCTGCGGTCGATCCCGAACCGCATGCACAAGGCATCGAGGCTGTGCTTGGCGCCCGGATGTTTGGTCCGCGCCATCGCCAGCGTATCGCGCATACGGGTCAGGCACACGAACGGCCGGCCGCAGCGTTCGAGCTCGTGATTGAGGAAGCCGAAGTCGAAGCTGGCATTGTGCGCGACCAGCGGCGAATCGCCGATGAACTCGAGCAGGTCCTCGACCGTGTCGGCGAACATGGGCTTGTCGGACAGGAACATGACCGACAGACCATGGACCGCTTCGGCCTCGGACGGCATGTCGCGCTCGGGATTGAAATAGGCGTGGAAATGCTTGCCGGTTTCGACTCGGTTGAAGATTTCGACGCAGCCGATTTCGACCATCCGGTCGCCGGTTGCCGGATTAAGTCCGGTGGTTTCGGTATCGAAAATGATTTCCCGCATCGTTCGTCGCTTATCCTCCAGCGGCGAGTCCCAGACAAGCAATTATGGTCGCGACCTGCGCTTCGGTGGTGGATAAATCGGTGCCGGTGTCGATGACGAAATCCGCGCGGGCGCATTTGTCGGCATCGGGCAGCTGGCGGGCGAGGATCGCATCGAGTTTTGCCACAGTAATTCCGGGCCGCTGCAAGACCCGCGCGCGCTGAACCGTTGCCGGTGCCGACACGACGATGATCGTGTCGAACGCGCCTTCGCCACCGGTTTCGAACAGTAAGGGGATGTCGAACAGCAGCGCCGGCGCGTCGGCATGTTCAGCCAGGAAGTCCTCTCGCGCCGCATGCACCGCCGGGTGGACGATCGCTTCAAGCGCAGCGAGTTTGGCCCGGTCTGAGAGTGCGAGTTGCGCAAGGTTATCGCGGTCGAGACCGGCATCGCTCACGGCAGTCGGGAAGCGGGCACCGATCGGCCCCACCAGCGACCCGCCCGGCGTCTGCATTCGTCGCACTTCGGCGTCGGCGTCAAAGACGGGAATGCCGGCCCGCGCGAACATCGCCGCGACCGTCGATTTGCCCATGCCGATCGAGCCGGTGAGCGCGATCTTGATCACTGCGCCAGCAGCCCGCGCTCGCGCAGCGCATCCAGCAAGGGTAACAAAGACATGCCAAGGATAGCGAAGTGGCTGCCCTCGATCGTCTCGAACAATTGCACCCCGCGACCCTCCATTCGAAACACGCCCACGCAATAGCTTACGTCGGGCCATTCGGCGTCGAGATAGTCGGCGATGAACGTTTCGCTGAGGTCGCGGACCTGAAGCCGCGCTTGATCGACATGGGACCAGTCCGACGCGCCCGACCTGGCTAAGGCGACCGCGCTGGTGAGCAGCATCGACCGGCCAGAAAAGGCCCGCAAATGCGCCGCGGCATCGGCGCGATCAGCGGGTTTGTCGAACAGCTGGCCGTCTACAGAAACCACCGAATCGCTGCCGATGGTCCAGTCATCGGGATAAGCAGCGCTGACCGCCTCAGCCTTGGCGCGGGCGAGCAACTCGGCCAGCTTGGCGGGATCGCCCGTGCGCGTCTTGAAATCGACCTCGTCGACGCCGGGAGCGTGGCAGTCGAACGACAGCCCAGCGGCTGTCAGCAGTTCCCGTCGAACGGGGCTGGTCGAGGCAAGGATCAGGGTCATGGATAGATCAGATCGGCGTCATGGACAGGTTTGGGGAAAAGTCGCCTCAAAGCCTAGCGCGGTTCTGGGGGCGGGGTCCACCAGGCGATCCGTGCCCGATTTCCGACAATCGTCCAGCGATTGACCCCCGGGGACGAAATCGGTCCCCAGCCTGTGAATCCTGGGTGCACCTTGGGACGACTCGCCGCAAACGCTCGCGATTTCGGCAGACCATATTGTTGGCAATCGCAGGTGGCCCGCCTAAGCCCCGCTATCCAGCGACCAACATCAACTACATTCCATTTAAGATTCTAAATATAAGTGAAGAGAGGGTGCGCCATGACGGGCGGTGAATCCGGGAAAACCGTGGCCAAGCCTTTGCTGTCGGTGTTGCGCGGCGAAGCGATGTCGCCGCCGCCGATGTGGTTGATGCGCCAGGCCGGCCGCTACCTTCCCGAATATCGAGCTTTGCGGGCCGAACGAGGGAGTTTTATCGATCTCGTTTACGATAGCGACGCCGCGGCCGAGGTTACGCTTCAGCCGCTGAAACGGTTTCCAGCCTTCGATGCCGCGATCCTATTCAGCGACATCCTGATCGTACCTTTTGCGCTGGGTCAGGATCTAACTTTCGTTGCCGGTGAAGGACCGCGCCTGTCACCAGCCCTGGTGACCGCAAGCCTCGACCAGCTCGAGCCTGCCCCCGATCGGCTCAAGCCCATTTATGATACCGTGGCCAAGGTCAAAGCAGCACTCGACCCGGCCAAGACATTGATCGGGTTCGCCGGCAGCCCGTGGACGGTGGCGACCTACATGGTTGCGGGCCAGGGGAGTCGCGAACAGGCCGAGGCGCGGCGGTTCGCCTATCAGGATCCCGCCGCCTTCTCCGCCTTGATCGAGCGAATCGAGGCGATGACGATCGATTATTTGTCGGGCCAGGTGACGGCCGGCGCGGAGGCCCTGCAATTGTTCGACAGTTGGGCGGGGAGCCTGTCGCCGGCGCAGTTCGAGCGCTGGGTCATCGGCCCGACTGCGCGCATCGCGGCCGCGATCGGCAAGCGTCACCCCGATGTCCCGCTGATCGGCTTTCCCAAGGGTGCTGGTGGCAAGCTTGCCGCTTATGCCCGGGAAACTGGGGTCAGCGGGGTCGGGCTCGACGAGACCGTCGATCCGCTGTGGGCGGCGCGCGAGCTGCCGCTTGGCCTGCCCGTCCAGGGTAATCTCGATCCGCTGGCGCTGATCGCGGGTGGCGCGGAATTGCGCGCGGCAACACGATCAATCCTTGACGCATTCGCCGGCCGGCCCCACATTTTCAACCTCGGCCACGGCATCCAGCAGGACACGCCGATCGCGCATGTCGAACAATTGATCGAGCTGGTCAAAAACGCGCAATGAGGGGGACGGAATGAACGACTTCGCCGGCTTTCTCGGACCCGCCTATCTGTGGGTCAAAGCCGCGCATGTGACGTTCGTCATTTTCTGGATGGCGGGCCTGTTCCTGCTCCCGCGCTTCTACGTCTACCACCAGGAATGCGCCGCCGGTTCGGCCGAAGACCGCCAGTGGATCGAACGCGAAGGGCGCGTGCGCTCGATCATCCTGACGCCCGCCATGATTATCGTTTGGGTGCTCGGCATCATGCTTGCATTGCACCTTGGCGCCTTTGGCCAACGGTGGTTTACCGCCAAGCTGGCTTTGGTCGTTGCGCTGACCGGCTATCAAGGTTGGCTCGGCAGTTACGGCAAGAAGCTTGCCGCCGGCGATCGAACTATTTCCGACAAATCGCTGCGAATGCTCAACGAGGTTCCCGGAATGGCCGCGGCGCTGATCGTCGTCCTGGTCATCGTTCGTCCCTTTTAGGACCGCTCGGCTACCGCAATCATTGACAGTTGAGGGCAGCGGACATACCTCGCGCCGCAGCGGCAATTGGCCTGTCCTCGCCGGCCGCTTTCCCAAGGACGGCGTCCTGCCGTTTGTCGAACACGCCTTCGTAGTCGTATTTCGTGCCCCAATCCCCAAGAAAAGACCGTCTCATGCACCTTAAGGATCTCAAGAAGAAAACCCCCGCCGAGCTCGTGGCCATGGCCGAGGAAGCCGGCATCGAGGGCGCATCGACGCTGCGCAAGCAGGATTTGATGTTCTCCATCCTCAAGGTTCAGGCCGAGGCCGGGTCCGAGATCATGGGCATGGGTACGATCGAGGTTCTCAACGACGGCTTCGGCTTCCTGCGCAGTCCCGAGGCCAATTATCTGGCCGGTCCCGACGACATTTACGTCGCGCCGAATCTGGTGCGCAAATTTGGTCTGCGCACCGGCGACACCGTTGAGGGAGAAATCCGAGCGCCCAAGGATGGCGAACGATATTTTGCGCTGACCCGGGTCACCCAGATCAATTTCGACGAGCCCGATGCGGTCCGTCACCGGGTCAATTTCGACAATCTGACGCCGCTCTATCCGGACGAAAAGCTCAAGCTCGATACGCTCGATCCGACGATCAAGGACAAGAGCGCTCGGGTGATCGACATTGTCGCTCCATTGGGCAAGGGCCAGCGCGCGCTGATCGTTGCGCCGCCGCGAACCGGCAAGACCGTGCTGCTGCAGAATATCGCCCGCGCCATCACCGACAATAATCCCGAGGTGTTCCTGATCGTCCTGCTGATCGACGAGCGGCCGGAGGAAGTCACCGACATGCAGCGCAGCGTCCACGGCGAGGTCATCTCCTCGACCTTTGACGAGCCCGCGCAGCGCCACGTCCAGGTCGCAGAAATGGTCATCGAAAAGGCCAAGCGGTTGGTCGAGCACAAGAAGGATGTGGTGATCCTGCTCGATTCAATCACGCGTCTGGGCCGCGCCTACAACACCGTTGTGCCGTCTTCGGGCAAAGTCCTGACCGGCGGCGTCGATGCCAATGCGCTGCAGCGCCCGAAGCGGTTCTTTGGCGCCGCGCGCAACATCGAGGAGGGCGGATCGCTGTCGATCATCGCCACCGCGCTGATCGATACCGGGTCCAAGATGGACGAGGTCATCTTCGAAGAGTTCAAGGGCACCGGCAACAGCGAAATCGTGCTCGACCGCAAGGTTAGCGACAAGCGCATCTTCCCGTCGCTAGATGTCGGCAAGTCGGGCACCCGCAAGGAAGAGTTGCTGGTCGACCAGGCGATCCTAACCAAGATGTGGGTGCTGCGCCGGATCCTGATGCAGATGGGCACCGTCGACGCGATGCAGTTCCTGCTCGACAAGATGAAGGACGCCAAGTCCAACGAGGACTTTTTCGCAAGCATGAATCAGTAGCTTTCCAATGGTCTTTCCAGCGTTCCCATCGCTCAACTTCGCGTCCGTCCTGACGTCCAGCGGCATGGCGAAACTCGGCCAGATCATCGTTGGCGACCTGGCCATGGCCGGCGACAATGTGGTCATCATGGGGTCTCTCGCCTCGGGCCTGCCCGAAAAGCAGCGGCGCAAGGTGCTCATGCTGGGGGTCGGCATGGCGCTCGGCTTCCTGATTACCTTTGCGCTGCTCGCGACCCAATTGCTCAAGATTACCGGTCTGGTCTTCGCCGGCGGCCTGCTTTTGCTGTGGGTCGCCTATAATCTGTTCAGGGAACTGCGCCCCACCAAGACGGTCATTGCCGACGATCCCGACACTGCGGAAGTCGAGGGGCCTCCGGCGACCAAGACGTTCCTTCGGGCAGCGATCCAGATTGCGATTGCCGATCTCAGCATGAGCCTCGACAATGTCTTGCTGGTCGCCTCGATCGCGCGCGAAGACCCGGCGTTGTTGTTTATCGGACTTAGCTTTTCGGTCCTGTTCATGGGCCTTGCCGCCAATTACGTCGCGCGTCTGATCCAGCGCTACCACTGGATCAACTATGTCGGGCTAGTGGTCATTTTGTGGGTTGCTGGAAACATGATCTACGAAGGCTGGGTTGGCGGCGTGCACGTGCTCGGCTTGAGGACTGTGTTCAACCTCGGCTAGGGCTCCTCTCCATCGGAATCGCGCGGGGAACGACCAGGTGATTGACGCCATCATGCTCAGCGGTGCCGCAGCGCCTTCCGGACTGGATAGCCTGCCCCAGATTTGGGACTCGATCGTTCGCGATTTCTCCAACATCGGTGAGCCTGGCGCCTTGGCCGCCTTCGCCCAGGTCCTCCTGATCGACCTGGTCCTTGCCGGTGACAATGCGATCGTGGTCGGGGCGTTGGCGGCGGGCCTGCCGGCCGAGCAGCGGCGCAAGGTCATCATCATCGGCGTCGTTGCGGCGCTGGTCCTCCGAATCGGCTTTGCTTTAATGGTGACGCAATTGCTGCAGATTGTCGGGCTGATTCTTGCCGGCGGCCTGCTCCTGTTGTGGGTGGCGTGGCGGATGTGGCGCGAATTGCGCGGTTCAGCGGGTAATTCGCCGGGCTCGGCCGAAATCGTCGGTGACGAGCAGTCGGGCCTTTCCGCCGCAAAAAGCTTTGCGGCCGCCGCATGGGGCGTCGCCATCGCCGATGTCAGCATGAGCCTCGACAATGTCCTCGCGGTGGCTGGAGCGGCGCGCGAGCATCCCGGCATCCTCATCGTTGGCCTGGTCTTCGCGGTGGCGCTGATGGGCATCGCCGCCAACCTCCTCGCCCGCTACATCGAGCGCTACCGCTGGATCGCCTGGGTCGGTCTTGCAGTGATCCTATGGGTAGCTGGAAAAATGATCTGGGATGGCTATCACGACGTTGCGCCGGTGTTGGGTTGGCCGGCCGTCGCCGCCGTCACTTGATCGGTGGGGCCAGTGCCGGACACTATCTTCGCGCGCTCGACTGGAGGCCCGCCCGCCGCGATCCTGATCGTCCGGGTTAGCGGGCCTTCGGCGCGCGCTGCTGGGCTAGCGCTGGCCGCATCCCTTCCCAACGCCCGGACCGCCGCAGTGCGCGCGCTCATCGACCCGCAATCGGGCGAGGTGATCGATCATGCGCTCGTGCTGTGGTTCGACGGCCCGCACAGTGCCACGGGCGACGACATCGTCGAATTCCATTGCCACGGCGGACGCGCAGTTACCGAGGCCGTACTCACGGCGCTGGCTGGGCTTCCGGGACTGCGCGCTGCGGAGCCAGGCGAATTCACGCGGCGGGCTTTTCACAACGGTCGCATCGACCTGACGGAGGCCGAGGGTCTTGCCGATCTGCTTGAGGCGGAGACCGAGGTCCAGCGCCGCGCTGCGATGCTTCTGGCCGGGGGCGGTCTGCGCCACCTGATCGAGGGTTGGCGCCAGCGCTTGCTCGAGCTTTCGGCCCGAATCGAGCATGCCATCGATTATGTCGGCGAGGATGAGCAGGAAGTTGAGCTCGCGATCCAGCCGGATTTAGTCCGCCTTCGGGCCGAGCTTGTCGAATGGCTGTCGCGGCCTCGAATTGAACCGCTCCGCGAAGGTGTTCGAGTTGTCATCGCGGGACCGCCAAACGTGGGAAAATCTAGTCTTCTGAACGCCTTAGCAGGATATGATAGGGCGATCGTGGCACCGGAAGCGGGGACGACGCGGGATCATATCGACATTACCTTGGCCGTTGACGGAATTCCGATCCTGCTGACCGACACCGCCGGATTGCGTTCGACCGACGACCAGATCGAAGCCGCGGGGGTCGCAAGGTCGGAGCGTCTGGCTGGGAGTGCAGACATCTTGCTGTGGCTCGGCGAACGAGCTCCACGCCCCTCAGGACCACGAACGATCTGGGTGCGTTCCAAGTCTGACTTGGGCGAACATCCGCAGGATTTGGATGCGGCTCATTCGGTGTCAGCGAAGACCGGTGACGGTATTGGCGAACTCCTCCGATCTGTTGCGCAGCAGGCGCGAGACATTCTCCCGACCGAGGGGGAAATTGCCCTCAACGCTCGCCAAGCAGTGATACTGCTGGAGGCGGTCGACGCACTTGATATTGCGGCCAACGACGACATCCTCTTGGCAGCGGAAGGGTTGCGGCAGGCTCGATCAGCGTTTGACCGGATAACCGGCAGGGCGGGTGTGGATGACTTTCTCGACACACTATTCGGACGATTCTGTTTGGGGAAATGATGTTCCACGTGAAACAACGCGTTGGCGAATCGATCGATTTGCCCTAGCGCGTGGCCATGTTCGACGTTGTCGTCATTGGTGCCGGTCATGCTGGCTGTGAGGCGGCTACGGCGGCGGCACGTCGCGGCGCCCGCGTGGCGCTTGTCACATTCGTTGAAACAGACGCGGGGACGATGTCGTGCAATCCATCGATCGGTGGAGTCGGCAAGGGGCACCTCGTTCGCGAGCTCGATGTGTTCGACGGGTTGATGGGGCAGGCGGCGGATGCCGCCGCGATCCATCGTCGAATGCTCAATCGAAGCAAGGGGCCAGCGGTTTGGGGACCTCGGATTCAGGCCGATCGCAAAGTCTATCGGCGCGACGTGCAGGAACGCATAACCAGGTCAGGTGTGACATTCGTTCTGGGCGAGGTTGAAAAGCTAACGGTCGAGGGCGACCGCGTTCGCGGTGTCGAATTGGCGGGCGGACAGCAACTGGCCGCTGCGGCAGTGGTCATCGCGACGGGCACGTTTCTGGATGCGCGGATGTTTGTTGGCGATCGCATCGTGCCCGGCGGCCGGCGCGGTAATAAGGCGGCTTCTGCACTCGCCACGCAAATTCGTGAGGTTGGACTTGGCAATGGTCGGCTGAAGACCGGGACTCCGCCGCGCCTCGACGGACGGACGATTGATTGGGCACGTTGTGAGGATCAGCCGAGCGACTCCGAGCAATGGCACATGTCGGCACTTGGCCGGTCATCGCTTCCCCTAGTTCGCTGCGCAATAACGCGGACATCCTGTGCGACCCACGAAATCATTGCGGAAAACTTTGACCGGTCGCCACTATTCGCCGGCATGATCGAAGGACGCGGACCGCGCTACTGCCCATCGATAGAAGACAAGGTCAGGCGTTTCGCCGATCGCGATAGCCATCAGATTTTTCTGGAGCCAGAGGGCCTCGCGACGGCGGCGGTCTATCCCAATGGAATCTCGACGTCCTTGCCCGAGGATACGCAGCAGGCTTTTCTTGAAACCATCCCGGGGTTGGAACAGGTCAAGATGACCCAGCCCGGCTATGCGGTTGAATATGAATTCGTCGATCCGCGCAATCTCGATGCATCGCTTCAGGTGAAGGCCATAGATGGCCTGTATCTCGCTGGCCAAATCAATGGCACCACAGGTTACGAAGAGGCCGCTGCTCAAGGGCTTGTGGCGGGCCTCAACGCTGCGGCGCGGGCCCTTCCTGGGCTGGCGCCCGTGCTGTTTGATCGGCGAACCAGCTATATCGGCGTCATGATCGACGATCTGATTGTTCAAGGCGTTAGCGAACCTTATCGAATGATGACCGCTCGGGCCGAGTACCGGCTTTCCCTTCGCGCAGACAATGCGACTGCCCGCCTGGGCGTTGCGGCCATCGTTGCCAACTGTGTCAGTGAAGCGCGTCGCCAACAAATCGAGAATCATCAGGCAAAGCAAGGTCTGCCTGATTGGGCCGAGGGTGAGGAAGGGCGGGCCGATGCGCTCTACGCGCCCTATGTCGAGCGCCAGCGGCGCGAATGGGAAAGTGTGAGCCGTGACGCCGCTGCAACGATTCCAAATTGGTTCGATTTCTCAAGCGTCGCCGGGTTGTCGATCGAAATGGTCGAACGGCTGGCAGCAGCCAAGCCGGATAACCTCGATCAGGTCCGCCGCGTTGCAGGGATCACGCCTGCGGCAATATCCGCTATCCATGTAGCACTCCATAAGGACCGTATGGTCGCGTGAACCTGGACTTGATCGCTGGTAGACATGTTCCACGTGAAACATTGGATCGTCTGCGCCGCTACGAGACGCTCGTGCGCCAAGAAAATGACTGTCAAAATTTGGTCGGCAAATCGACCCTCGCTGATTTCTTGGTTCGTCACGTAGCAGACTCCCTGCAGCTGCTAAGGTCGATTCCTGTTGGATTTTCACTTTGCGATATCGGTTCCGGAGCAGGGTTGCCCGGCGTTGTAATTGCCGCAATGGGCGACAATGCCGTCACACTCGTCGAGCCGCGGCGATTGCGCGCGGAGTTCCTTCGGCGAGTCGTGAGCGAACTCGAGCTTGAATCTGCTGTGGTGGAAGCCAAGGCCGCGAATGCGCGAGGTATATTTGATGTGATTACTGCGCGAGCCGTTGCACCGCTTGCCGATATACTCGCTTTCACCCAGCATTTGTCGCACGCCGAGACGATCTGGGTCCTGCCGAAGGGGCGTCGGGTCGATTCTGAACTGGAAGTCCTCCACCGAAGCTGGCAGTGTGATGTGGGGGAGGTTTCGAGCGTCACCGACCCCGACGCGCGCATCATCACGCTCAGGCACGTTCAACCGAAAGTCGGTCGATGATCCGGATTGCCGTCGCAAACCAGAAGGGCGGAGTGGGCAAGACCACGACCGCGATCAATTTGGCGACAGCGCTGGCGGCGGTTGGATGGCGCGTCTTGCTTGCGGACCTCGACCCGCAGGGCAATGCCTCAACCGGGCTTGGAATTGCCAATTCAGAACGAAAGACGTCGAGCTACGATGTCTTGATCGGCCGCGCGACGCTAGCTGAGGCGGTTCTGCCGACGCGCGTGCCGCGGCTAGATCTGTTGCCAGCTACGGTCGATCTGTCGGGCGCGGAAATCGAGATGGTTGATATGCCTGATCGCGCGCATCGTCTCGATAAAGCGTTCGCTGCAGCACCAGGGCGCTGGGACATCTGCCTGATGGACTGCCCGCCGTCCCTGGGGCTGCTGACGGTCAACGGTCTGGTGGCCGCCCACGAATTGCTGGTGCCGCTGCAGTGTGAGTTCTTCGCGCTTGAGGGCCTGAGCCAATTGTTGCAGACGGTCGAACGTATTCGCACTGCATTCAATCCGCGCTTGTCGATCCTCGGCATTGCGCTGACGATGTACGATCGCCGCAATAATTTGAGCCAGGCGGTGTCAGACGATGTCCGCGCCTGCCTTGGCGACGCAGTGTTCGAGACCGTCGTTCCGCGCAATGTTCGCCTGTCGGAGGCGCCAAGCCATGGTTTGCCGGCGCTGATTTACGACCTCCGCTGTTCCGGTTCCGAAGCCTATGTCCGCTTGGCCAAGGAGGTTATCGGCCGCCTTCCGCAATTAGCTGAAGCCGCATGAGCGAGTCGAAGCCTCATAAGGGCTTGGGTAAGGGTCTCTCGGCGTTGCTCGGCGATGTTAGGACGACCGCATCCGAAGGCGGCACCGAACCTTCGTCGAGCGGACGCGAAATTGAAGTTGGTAGGATTCGGCCCAACCCGAGTCAGCCGCGAACCCATTTCGACGACAAGGCGCTTGAGGAGCTTTCTGAATCGGTTGCCCAGCGTGGGATATTACAACCGATTCTCGTTCGACCGATCGGCGATGGCTTCGAGATCATTGCCGGGGAGCGGCGGTGGCGAGCAGCCCAACGCGCCGGCCTTCATCGCATTCCCGCGATCGTCCGCGAAAGTGGGGAACAAGATGCCGCTGAGTTAGCGTTGATCGAGAATATTCAGCGCGAAGACCTCAGTGCAATCGAAGAGGCTCGAGGATACCGGCAACTCATTATACTCCATGGTCGAAGCCAGGAAATGGTTGCCAGGCTCGTTCATAAGTCGCGCAGCCACATAGCTAACCTGATTCGCCTGCTAGACCTTCCCGCCAATGTCCAGGAAATGCTGTTGCGAGGTGATATCAGTATGGGGCATGCTCGTGCGGTCGTAAGCGCACCGAATC
>JBDSEL010000029.1:0-9759 GCA_039920065.1 Sphingomicrobium sp.
ACTTCCAACCGCAAGGCAGCTTTGTCCAGACAACCTGTTGGAGGTCCCTTGAATTGCACAAGCCAAATCGCGCGCTGGGGCTAGCTACCGCCCCCCACGGTCTCGATTCCGGGTCCGCAATCGCCAAGAGGAAGCCGGTTCAGCCGGTGACCTTGCTGCGTCCGCACGCCGCCAGCCGCGCGGCGCGTTTCTTTACCGAGAAATTCCCCGGACGGTCGCTTTATGCGGTCAAGGCCAATCCTTCGCCGGATTTGTTGCGGATCCTGTGGGATAGCGGCATCAACCATTATGATGTCGCTTCAATCGGCGAGATCCGCCTGGTGCACGAAACGCTGCCCGAGGCGGTCCTGTGCTTCATGCACCCGGTCAAGGCCGAGGAAGCAATCGCCGAAGCCTATTTCGATCATGGCGTGCGCACCTTCAGCCTCGATACGCTGGAGGAGCTCGACAAGATCGTCGAAGCGACCGCTGGCGAGGATGGAACGCCCGCGACCGATCTAAATCTGCTGGTGCGTATCCGGGTCAGCTCGGAGCATGCCAAGCTCAGCCTGGCCGCCAAGTTCGGCGCCGAGCCCCACGAAGTGAAGTCGCTGCTGATGGCCGCGCGCCAGGCGTCGGATGCGCTGGGCATCTGTTTCCACGTCGGCAGCCAGGCGATGACTCCATCGGCCTATTCCGAAGCGCTTGGCCGTGTCCGCGACGCCATCGTCGAAGCTGCGGTGACGGTCGACATCGTCGATGTCGGTGGCGGCTTTCCCTCGTCCTATCCGGGCATGGAACCGCCCTCGCTTGAGGCCTATTTCGCGGTCATCCACGCCGGGTTCGAAGCGCTGCCGATCAGCTATTCGGCCGAATTGTGGTGCGAGCCAGGCCGCGCCTTGTGCGCCGAATATGCAAGCGTGCTGGTGCGAGTCGAAAAGCGCCGCGGGGACGAATTGTACATCAACGACGGTGCCTATGGCGCGCTGTTCGACGCCGCCCATATCGGCTGGCGCTATCCGGTCCGCTTGGTCCGCGACGAGCCGTCGGACGTGCGCGACATGGGCTTCAGCTTTTATGGCCCGACGTGCGACGACCTCGACCGCATGGCCGGCCCGTTCGTCCTGCCCGGCGATGTCGGACCTGGCGATTATATCGAGGTTGGAATGCTCGGCGCTTATGGCTGCGCGATGCGAACCGGATTCAACGGCTTCACCACCGCCGGGTCGGTCATTGTCACCGACGAGCCGATGGTCAGCCTCTATGGAGCCGCCGCCGCCCCGGCGCGTTCCAATGTCGTGAAGTTGTAGGGCGCACTTTTTATTCCGTCATTCCGGCGAAGGCCGGAATCCAGGTTGCCGACGATCGGCTGCTGGACCCCGGCCTGCGCCGGGGTGACGACCAATATTGGAGCATTTGAATGACCACCGAGACCCTCATCAAAACTCAGGACGCCCAGCGCATCAACGACCAGCGCAAGGCTGAACTGCTGTCGAGCCCGGTCGAGCATATCGACATCACCAGCTTCGATGCGCGCCCGATCGTCGAAGCGATGGGCAAGATGAGCTTTACCAGCCGCGATCTTTCGCGCGCTACCGACCTTTATCACCAGATGATCGAGGACAAGGATTGCTCGATCATCCTGGTCATCGCCGGCTCGACCTCGGCCGGCGGCTGCATGGACCTCTATACCCAATTGGTGAAGTCCAACATGGTCGACGCGATCGTCGCCACCGGGGCCAGCATCGTCGACATGGATTTCTTCGAAGCGCTTGGCCACAAGCACTATCAAGCCAATGAAATCCCTGATGATGATACGCTGCGGTCGCTATACATCGACCGCATTTACGACACGTATATCGACGAGCAGCAATTGCAGGATTGCGACTTCACCATCGGCCAGATTGCCGACAGCCTTGAGCCCAAGGCCTATTCGTCGCGCGCCTTCATCAGGGAAATGGGCAAATGGCTGGCCGACGGCAATGCCAAGAAGCCGGGCAGCCTGGTCCAGACCTGTTACGAGCATGACGTCCCGATCTTCTGCCCGGCCTTCGTCGATTCTTCGGCCGGCTTTGGGTTGGTCAAGCACCAGGTCGACGCGATGAAGCGCGGCGGCCATTACATGGTCCTCGACGCCATCGCCGACTTTCGCGAATTGACCGATATCAAGATCAAGGCCGGCACCACCGGCCTGTTGATGATCGGCGGCGGTGTGCCCAAGAATTTCACTCAGGACACGGTCGTGTGCGCCGAAATCCTCGGCCATCACGATGTCGAAGTGCATAAATATGCGATCCAGATCACCGTCGCCGACGTTCGTGACGGCGCCTGCTCGTCGTCGACGCTTCAGGAAGCGGCGAGCTGGGGCAAGGTCTCGACCGCGATGGAACAGATGGTGTTCGCCGAGGCGACCAGCGTCCTGCCGTTGATGGCCAGCGCCGCCTGGCACAAGGGTGAGTGGAAGAGCCGCGACCAGCGCCGCTTCGCGAAGCTGTTCGACTAAGCCTAGTGTCATTGCGAGGAGCGTAGCGACGCTGCAATCCAGTTGCGCGGGTGGATTGCTTCGCTACGCTGGCAATGACGAACTTGGGGAGATATCGAATGGACTATAGCCCGTTGCTCGCGCCGGTTGTCGCGCTGGTCGCCTGGACACTCGTGATGATGGTGTGGATGGCGCTCGCACGCGGCCGCGAATTCAAGCGCCTGGGCATTTCACGTTCGTCGATCCCAGCGGGCTCGCGCGGCGCCGACCTCGAGGGGCGCGCCGACCCCCGCGCGCAGTGGAAGGCGCATAATTACATGCACCTGCTGGAGCAGCCGACGATCTTCTACGCGATCGTCTTCGTGCTCGTGCTGATGAACTTCGATGCGCCGATCAACGTCTGGCTGGCCTGGGCCTATGTCGGCCTGCGGATCCTCCACAGTCTGGTCCAGGCGACCGTCAACATCGTCATGCCGTGGCGCTTCGGTTTGTTCTTCCTAAGTACGCTGTGCCTGCTCGCGCTGACCGTCCACGCCGGGTTGAAAATCCTCCACGACTGTGAGTTTATCGGCTGAAGCAGGCCGCCAATTCGATGTGGGTCGACCAGCGGAACTGGCCGACCGGCCGCGCCCACTCGAGCGTGTAGCCGCCGCCAACCAGAAGTGCCGAATCACGCGCAAAGGTCGCCGGATTGCAACTGACGTAGGCGATACGCGCCACCCGTGATGCAGCCAACGCCCGCACCTGCTCCTCCGCGCCCGATCGCGGCGGGTCGAGGATGACTGCATCGAAGTTGGCGAGCTCCTCCGGGTCGAGCGGCCGACGATAGAGGTCGCGATGCTCGACTTTCGTCAAAGGTGACGCCTGGCGAAGCGCCGCGGCGACGTCGCGAGCGGCCTCCGCCGCATAACCCGCCCGAACCGCGAGCGCGAACGTCCCGAGGCCGGCGAACAGGTCGGCAATCGCGCCTGCCCCCGCAACCGCCTCGCCGACCGCGCCGACTAGCGCCGCCTCGCCGTCGGCCGTCGCCTGCAGGAACGCACCTGGCGGCAGGCGTACCGGCACTCTGGCAAGCGTAATCGTCGCCGGTTCTGGCTCCCAGGCGGTCTCCGGCCCAAGCCCGCCGTCGAGCGACAGCCGCGCCAGCCCTTGCGCCTGGGCGAAATCGATCAGGTCGAGCTTGGCGTCGAGCGTGTCGGCGCTGAGCCCCTTGAGCAGCAGGTCGACACCCTGGTCGGCCAAGGTCATGTGCAACTCGATCACCCGCTTGGGCGCAACCAGCCGGCCGAGCAACGCGCGCAGCGGCGCGACCAGGGCGAACAGCTCGGGCCGCAGGACATGGCATTCGTGCATATCGACGATGCGGTTCGACTGCGCCTGGTTGAACCCGAGGATCGCCCCCTGCCCGACCCGCATCGCGCGCAAGGTTGCCCGTCGGCGCGAGCGCGGCGGCGACAGATGCGGATCGCGGATGTCGGTCTCGACCCCATGCTGGGCCAAGGCGCCCAAAACCCGCGCGCCCAGATAATCGCGATAGGCCGCGTCATCGACGTGCTGCAACTGGCACCCGCCGCATTCGGGGAAGTGACGGCATGGCGGCAGCTGGTGGCGCGGACCCGCCGTCAGAACACCATCGTCGGCCAGTGTATCGCCCGGGACCCCGAAGGCCACGTGGCGACCGCTGGCGGTCACTCCATCACCGCGGGCGGCGATCCTGACGATCAGCTCGCTCATCCGCCGCGAAGCGCTCGGGGAATGGCGTGGACGAGGTCGTCGGCGGTCATTGTCGGCCCGGCGAATTCGGCCGCCCGGCCATGCAACCACACGCCGCCGCAGGCCGCTGCGAATGGCTCCATACCGCAAGCGCGCAAGGCCGCGATCATCCCGGCCAGGACATCGCCCGTGCCGGCGCTTGCAAGCCAGGCCGGCGCCGGCGGGGCGAAACCGATGCGGCCGTCAGGAGCAGCGACGATCGTGTCGGGGCCCTTGAATACCACCACCGCCGACGCTTGCCGCGCCGCCGCCACGGCCTGCTCGGCCTTGGATCCGTCGAGCTTTCCGAACAGCGCCTCGAACTCGCCGGTATGGGGGGTGACGATACAGTCCTGGCCCTTGAGCCGCCCCGGCTCGCCGACATGGCGCAACGCATCGGCGTCAAGCACCTTGGGCGCCTTGCTGGTCAGTGCCAGGGTCAGCACCTGCGGTAGATCACCCATTCCGGGACCGACGAGGATGCAGCCGATGCGCTCGTCATTGAGCTGCGCGTCGCCGGTTTCGAAGACCGCTCCCAGCAGGCCCTCCAGGGACTTCGAGGTCGATACCCGGACGAATCCGGCACCGCTGCGTGCGGCTGCGTTGGCGGCGAGCACGATCGCGCCCGGCATCGTCCCTGCCAGCAGGTGGACCAGCCCGCGCGTATATTTGTGGCCGGCGGGGTCGAGCGAAGGCAGTTCCGGCGCGCCAATCTCGTTCCAGTCGCTCTGTGCGGCGATACCGATATCCGCCAGCGCCACCCGCCCGCAATGCACCATCGCCGGCATCAAGCGATGCGCCGGCTTCAACGCGCCAAACGCCACGGTCAGGTCATAGTCTGGAATTGCACTGAGGATTACCCCGCTGTCGCTGTCGACCCCGCTCGGCACGTCACAGGCGATGCGCACCTGTGCCGAGGCGCCGAGGCGGGCAAGCGTCAGGGCCAGCTCCTCGCTCAGTCCCCTAGTCAATCCGGTGCCGAACAGGGCATCGACCAGTACCGGCGCTGCGGGCGTCTTCGCAGTGAGCGTTTCGACCGGGCCGTGCCACTGGCTGCGAGCCCAGATTGCGGCGTCCGAAGCAGGGTCGGCAAGAGCGGCAACCCGCACCTCGATTCCGCGTGCCGCAAGGTGGCGCGCGGCGACATAGCCATCGCCGCCATTGTTACCCGGACCAGCTAGGATCAGCACCGGCAACACCCCGACGAAGCGGAAGATGCATTCGGCCAGCACCGCGCCGGCGCGCTCCATCAAGGTTTCGACCGACTTCCCGGCGGCGATTGCTCGCGCTTCGGCCTCGCGCAGTGCGGCGGCGGTCAGGATCGGTCGGTTGGGCGTCATCGCCCGCGCCTCTAGCGCAGGCTGGTCGCCAAGCGCCACCATTCGCGCGGCACCCTGTTGGCGGCCTCGTCGCGCGCGGCCTCATTGGCGAACATTGCAAAGCAGGTCGCGCCCGATCCCGACATGCGCGCCAGATCGACGCCGGGCTGAACCATCAGCCATGCCAGCACGGTCTCGACCTGCGGGGCGTTGGCGATTGCCGCCGGCTCGA
Organism: Sphingomicrobium sp.; assembly: GCA_039920065.1. Lineage (GTDB taxonomy): Bacteria > Pseudomonadota > Alphaproteobacteria > Sphingomonadales > Sphingomonadaceae > Sphingomicrobium. Next base: position 5,765 of record JBDSEL010000029.1, read on the forward strand.
GGTCGTTGCGGCCGTGCCGCCAATCGCCCAGCGGGCCGTGATCGACCCCGTCCCAACAAGCGAACATGCGCTCGCTGAGCAATTGCACGCGCGGGTTGACCAGCAGCACCGGCGTCCCCGCCAATCCAAGGTCGACCGGGCCAAGCGAATCGCCGGCCCCGGTCCCGCGTGCGGGCAGGCTCAGCAGGCAGGCGGGAACGTCGCTGCCAAGCGTCGGCGCAACCGCCAAGGCATGCGCCGGATCCACGCCCCACAGGCCGGTCAGCAAACGCAGCGCGGCGGCGGCATCAGCCGACCCCCCGCCAAGCCCCGATGCCACCGGCAGGCGCTTGTCGAGAGCTAGGGCCGCGCCCGCGCTGGTTCCCGAGGCATCGCGCAACGCGCGCGCCGCCTTCATCACCAGATTGTCGTCGACGCTGCCCAGATCGGGGGCGAATGAACCCGTCGTCGTCAGGCTGAGATCGCTCGCCGGTACTGCCGACAGCAAATCACCGTCGGTGCAAAAGGCGAAAATCGTTTCAATGTCATGGCGGCCGTCGTCGCGTTTGCCGCGCACGTGGAGCGCGAGGTTGAGCTTGGCCGCGGCGATGTCGCGTGCGGGCGCGACCTCGCTCAAGGTGCCGCATTGGCGGACGTCAGCCCGCCGTCGATCTTGGCCTGAAGGCGCTTGCCGATCAGGTCGTCAGCGGTCAGCAACCCGGATCGCCAGGCGAAGCGCGCTTCGTAGCGCCGGCCATTGGTGAACAAGGCATCGCCCAGATGCTCCTGGATTTCGGACTGATTGGGGTCCTTTTCGGCAGCCGACAGCAGGGTCGTGATCGCTTCATCGGTCTTGCCCCGCTTGAACAGCGCCCAGCCGAGCGAATCGATGATCGAGGCGTCGTCGGGCGACAGCCGATTGGCCTTGCGGATCATCGCCTCCGCGGCGTCCATATCCTCGCCCTTTTCAAGCTTGGCGTAGCCGAGGAAGTTGAGCAGCAACGGCTCGTCGGGAGCGATCGCCACCGCCCGTTCGAGCGCCGCTTTCGCCGCAGGCCAGTCGCCCGCCTGCTTGAGTGCGCTCGCCTGGAGCAGGTACAATGTCCACAGTTGGACCGAACGGTTGTCGCTCCCCCCAGCTCCAGCGAGCGCCCGGGTGTAGGCGTCGGCGGCCTCACGCTGCCGATTCAGCGCGGAAAAAGCATCGCCGAGCCGCGACCAGTCGGCGAAGGTCGCGCCGGGCGCACGAACCGCGGCGGTAGAAATCGCCAGGGCTTCAGCAGTTTTGTCCTCGTCGGTTAGAAGCCGTACCTGGGTATCGCGCACCTGGCCGATCAGCGGGTCGTCGAGCGGCACCGACCGCAGCACCGCGAGTGCGGCATCAGTCCGGCCGCGCAGATCGAGCATCAGCGCAGTCAAGACCGAGGCACCGGTGTTGGCAGGGTTGGCGAAGCGCGCGACCTGGGCCAGTCCGAGCGGGGCCGAGCCGCGCTGAAGCCGCGCCAAATCGCTGGCCAGGCCGGCGATGATCTCGCTGTAGATTTCGGGCAGGGTGTCGTTGGTACGGCTCGGCAGCTTGCCGCTCAGCAACCGTTCCTTGGCAAACAGGCCCTCGGCGGAAATGCCGTCGAGCATAACCGCCGCAAGCGGCCGGTTGCCGGCTTCGAGGAAGCCGCTTGCAAGCGCCAGGCGAACTTGCGTTTCGCGCGGGCCAGCGCTGCCGATCGCTCGGCGCGCAAAGGGTTCGGCATCGGCGGTGCGGCGCGCTTCGAGCAGGACATAGGCCGACAGCTCCGAGCGGAACGCCGCCAGCGGGCTGTTGACAGGGATGGCAGCTAGCTGGGCAATGGCGCCATTGGCATCGCCGCTGTCGGCCGTCGCCCAGGCCAGGATCATCGGCTTGAGGAAACTCGGGTCGCTGCCGTCGGCATTGGCGACCAGCCACGCCGCAGCATTGGCGAACCGCTTGCGCTTGATTTCCTCGGCCACGACCAGCAGCCGCGCATCGCTCGCCAGCTGGGCCGCAGGAATTCGCCGCGCCAGTGCCAACGCAAGGTCGAACCGGCCCGCGTCGACTGCCGAACTCATCGCCTTCTTGGCCAGTTCGGTCTCGCCAGGGACGATCGCGGACAGGCCGTACAACAGCTCGGCCGATCGCGCCTGGTCGCCATTCATCGCCGCCGTCCGCGCCTCGATATAGGTTAGCGACGGGTTGGGCCGGCTAGTCGATCTCGAAACGGCAAGCGCCTGTGCAGGCAGCGCAAGCGCAAGCGTAGCTATGCTAAACGCGATCTTGCTACATGTTCGGGTAATTGGGCCCTCCACCGCCTTCGGGCGTGACCCAATTGATGTTCTGGGTCGGGTCCTTGATGTCGCAGGTTTTACAGTGGACGCAATTCTGGGCGTTGATCTGCAACCGTTCGGCACCGCCTTCTCCTTCGACGAATTCATAGACGCCGGCCGGGCAATAGCGCTGCTCGGGTCCGGCAAAATCGGGCAAATTGACCTCAATCGGTATGGCCGCGTCCTTGAGCGTCAGATGAACCGGCTGGTCCTCCTCGTGATTGGTGTTCGAAATGAACACCGAGCTGAGGCGGTCGAAGGTCAGCACGCCATCGGGCTTGGGATAGACGATCGGCGTGCATTCGGCTTTGGGTTTCAATGCCGCATGGTCGGGCTTGTGCTTGAGCGTCCACGGCAGCGACAATCCAAGGCTGCCGAGCCACATCTCGAACCCGGCATAGAGCGTTCCCCAGATGCTACCCCAATGAGCCACCGCCGGCTGGGCATTGCGCACCAACTTGAGCTCCGTGGCGATCCAGCTCTTGCCCACGGCGTCGGGATAATCGTCGAGTGTGTCGCCGACGCGCTCGGCGGTGACGGCCGCAAACGCCGCTTCTGCCGCGAGCATGCCCGATTTCATCGCCGTATGCGTGCCCTTGATGCGCGGCACGTTGAGAAAGCCGGCGGAGCAGCCGATCAGCGCGCCGCCGGGGAACACCAGCTTGGGCACGGCTTGCCAGCCGCCCTCGTTGATCGCGCGCGCTCCGTAGGAAACACGGCGCCCACCCTCGATTTCGGCACGAATTGCAGGGTGGGTCTTCCAGCGCTGGAATTCCTCGAACGGCGAGAGATAGGGATTGGCGTAATCCAGCGCGACCACGAAGCCCAGGGCGATTTGGTTATTTTCCTGGTGGTAAAGAAAGCCACCACCCCACGCTTCCGACAATGGCCAACCCTGGGTATGGATCACTCGGCCGGGCTTATGCTTGTCGGCAGAAACGTCCCACAACTCCTTGAGCCCAATGCCATAAACCTGCGGGCCGCTTTCCTCGCGCAGCTTGAAGACTTCGGTCAAACGCTTGGTCAGATGACCGCGTGCGCCCTCGGCGAAGAAGGTGTAGCGAGCGTGCAGCTCCATCCCCTGCTGATAATCGGCGCGGCGACTGCCATCGCGGGCGATGCCAAGATCGCCGGTAGCGACACCCTTCACATTGCCATTTTCATGATAGAGAATCTCGGACGCCGGAAAGCCAGGGAAAATCTCGACGCCCAGTTCCTCCGCCTGTCCGGCCAGCCAGCGTGTCAGATTGCCGAGGCTGAGCGTGTAGGCGCCAGTGTTGCGCATGAATGGCGGCAACAACGCATGCGGCATCCCGAACTTGCCGCTTTCGCTCAGCACCCAGTGATGATTTTCGCTTACCGGCACGTTCAGCGGCGCGCCTTTGTCTTTCCAGTCGGGGATCAGTTCGTCGAGCGCCTTGGGATCGATCACCGCGCCCGACAGAATATGGGCGCCGACCTCGCTTCCTTTTTCTAGGATGCACACCGCAATCTCGCGCCCCGCGGCAGCCGCCAGTTGCTTCAGGCGGATCGCCGCGCTCAACCCCGCAGGGCCAGCGCCGACGATCACCACGTCATATTGCATCGATTCGCGATCGCTCATGAAACCTCTCGTCGCACATAAAGCGCGTTCTGACTCGCATAGCCCTGCCAATTCCTTGACCGCGCCGTCA
>JBDSEL010000030.1:0-18755 GCA_039920065.1 Sphingomicrobium sp.
CCGACTTGGCAAAACGCTCATGCTTGCTATAGGCCGCGCACCTTTTGAGGCGTCCGCGCGGGCGTGGCGGAATTGGTAGACGCGCTGGTTTTAGGTACCAGTATCGCAAGATGTGGGGGTTCGAGTCCCTTCGCCCGCACCAATTTAGGCTGCTAAAGACCGTGTAAATACGCATTTATAGTTGGGATTTGGATTCGTGACCATCAAGACTGTCGAACAAGAACGCGAAGGCCTCAAGCGGGCATTCATGCTGACCATCCCGGCCGCGGATATCGAGGCGCGCCTGGAGACCGAGGTGAAGCGCCTCGCGCCGCAGGTGCGGATGCCCGGCTTCCGCCCCGGCAAGGTCCCGCCCAATCTGATCAAGAAAATGCACGGCGAATCCCTCCAGCAGGATGCGCTCAATAATGCGGTGCAGGCCGGCGTCGAGCAGTTGCTGAGCGAAACCGGCGTTCGCCCGGCGCTCCGTCCCGAAGTATCGCTCGACAAGTACGAACCCGGCCAGGACGCCGAGGTCAAGGTAGTGGTCGAAGCGCTTCCGGTGGTGAAGGACATCAAGGTCGACGATCTCAAGATCGAGCGACTGAGCGTCGAGGCCGACGCCAAGAATGTCGACGAGCAGGTGGCGATGCTCGCCCAGGGCTCCAAGTCGTGGACCGACGCCGCCAAGACGCAGGCGGCTAAGCTTGGCGACCTGGTCGTGATGGACTTCCAAGGATCGATCGACGGCGAGATTTTTGAAGGCGGCAAGGGCGAGGATTTGTCGGTCGAACTCGGCACCAACCGCCTAATCCCGGGCTTCGAAGAGCAATTGGTCGGCGTCAAGGTCGGCGACAAGCGCGACGTCGAAGTGACCTTCCCGGACGATTATCATTCGGAAAAGACGCGCGGCAAGCCCGCCACCTTCGCCGTCCGGGTCAAGGGCGTGAAGACCGCCAGCAAGGGCAAGATCGACGACGATTTCGCCAAGACGCTGGGCCTCACCAGCCTCGACCAGCTCAAGGATTTGATCAAGAGCCAGCTCGAGCAGCAATTGTTCGGTCTGACCCGCACCCACATGAAGCGCCAGTTGCTCGATCAGCTAGCGGTGCGCCACGACTTCGCCGTGCCCGAAGGCATGGTCGAAGCCGAATATCGCAACATCCATGCCCAGCTGCAGCAGGAGGCAAGCCGTGAGGCCGACCCCAAGGCTGCGCTGGAAGAAATCGAACGCGATGCCGACGAATATCGCAGCATCGCCGAGCGCCGCGTGCGCCTGGGCCTGTTGCTGTCGGAAATCGGCGCCCAGAACGGCATCGAAATCACCGAAAGCGAAATGAACAACCTCGTCGCCAGCGCTGCCTCGCAATATCAGGGCAAGGATCGCGAGACTTTCCTCAACTTCATCACTCAGGAACCAGCCGCCCAGGCCCAGCTGCGTGCGCCGCTGTATGAGGACAAGGTCGTCGATCACCTGTTCACCGTGGCCGAGATCACTGATCGTTCAGCGACCCGCGCCGAACTCGAGGCCGACCTCGAATCCGAAGAGGGTCATGTCCATGGTCCGGACTGCGGCCATGACCATGTCGTCCCCGCCAAGGGCAAGGCCAAGAAAGCCGCCAAGGCTGAGCCGAAAAAGGCCGAGCCCAAGAAGGCCGAGGCCAAAAAGGCTGCTGCGAAGCCAGTGAAGGAAGAGGCCAAGAAGGCCGCTGCCCAACCCGCCAAGAAGGCCGCAGCCAAGCCGGCAACCAAGGCAACGGCGGCCAAGCCTGCCGCGCCGGCCAAGAAGAGCGCCAAGAAGGCCAAGTGAGCCGCAGCGTGCACGAGCGCTCGGGCGGCGCTGGCGCAGATCGGGGCCGCGCGCGTGCTGTCACCGGGCTGCGCACTGCGGTCCTGCTGCCGTGCTTCAACGAGGAAGCGGCGATCGGCGCGACCATCGCCGGCTTCCGAGCGGCGCTGCCCGATGCGGTGATTTACGTTTACGACAATAATAGCCGCGACCGCACGCGCGAGCTTGCGGCCGCCGAAGGGGCGGTCGTCCGCTGCGAGCTTCAGCAGGGCAAGGGCCATGTCGTCCGCCGGATGTTCGCTGACGTCGAGGCCGACATCTACATCATGGCCGACGGCGATCTGACCTATGACCCGGGCGCTGCGTCCGCAATGGTCGAGCTGCTGCTCGAGCAGGAACTGGACATGGTCGTCGGCCTTCGCCGCCACGAGCAGAAGTCGGCCTATCGCGGAGGCCACGTTCTCGGAAATCGGTTGTTCACTGGACTTCTCGCGCGGCTGTTCGGGCGCAGCTTCTCCGACATCTTCTCGGGATATCGGGTGTTTTCGCGGCGCTTCGTCAAAAGCTTTCCGATCCTGTCCTCGGGGTTCGAGATCGAGACCGAGATGAGCGTCCACGCGCTTGAACTGAGAATGCCGGTGGGCGAGATTGAAACCGCTTATGGCGCGCGGCCAGAGGGGTCGGAGTCCAAGCTGTCGACCTTCCGCGACGGGTGGCGCATCCTCAAGACGATCGGCACTTTGTACCGGGTCGAGCGGCCGGTGCTGTTCTTCGGGTCGATTGGCGCGGTCCTGCTGGCGGCGGCATTGATACTGTCGGTGCCGCTTATCGCCACCTATCTCGACACCGGACTGGTGCCGCGCTTGCCGACCGCGATCCTGGTCACCGGCATGACGATTGTTGCGGTCCTGTGCGTCTTCGCCGGCCTCATCCTCGACACCGTTACCCGCGGCCGCCGCGAAATGCGCCGCCTGGCTTATCTCGCCGTGCCCGGACCCGTCCGACCGCAAGTGTAGATTTATTACATCAGTGTTACAAAATCGGCAGCCACACGCCGCTTTTGGTTCCCACCGCCTGACGAACTGGACTAGCTTGCTGGCTTCGCGCGGCCATGTCGGCCGGCGATTAGATATTTTGGGGGTTTCATGCGATCGACTGCGATGCTGCGCACAGGCGTAGCCCTGACTGCGATGCTGATTTCGGCGGCTGCGTCCGCTCAGACCGGAAGTCCGCTTCCTTCGGAGAGCGTAACGCCGGAAAACCAGGCTGCGCCGTCTGACGAGACGGATCGTCAGGGTGACATCGTCATCACCGGTTCGCGAATTCGTCATAACCCGCTCGACCAGAATGCGCCGGTCACGTTCGTCGACAAGAGCGACATCGAGAAGACCGGCCTCAATAGCGTCAGCGAAGTGCTTCAGCGCTTGCCCAGCGTCGGTGGCGGTCTCAACGCCAAGTTCAACACTTCGGGCAACAGCGGCAATCCGCCGGATGGCGCGGGTGTCGGTGCGGGCTCGGCCGAGATCGATCTTCGTTACCTCGGCTCAAAACGCACCCTCGTGCTGGTTGACGGCATGCGCTTCGTTAATGGGGCATCGGCCTCGGGCGTTCCCGGTTCGGTCGATCTTAACGCCATTCCGGAGGCCATGATCGAGCGCGTCGAAGTCCTCCAGGACGGCGCCTCGGCGATTTACGGTTCGGACGCCATCGCGGGCGTGGTCAATATCATCACCAAGCATGCGCAGGACGGCTTTGAGGCGAGTGCGCAGGTCGGCCAATATGACGAAGGCGACGGCACCTCGCAGAATTATCAGCTGAGCTGGGGCAATGGCTCCAACTCCTCGACCGAAGTGGTCGCTGGTGCTGGCTTCACCAAGAACGATTCGGTGTTCGCCGGCGATCGCGCGATTTCGGCTTTCCCAACCCCTTATGGCACGACCTGCAACACGTCCCCGCCGACGTGTTCATCGTCCACCCCCCTCGGCAGGTTCATTCTGTTGCAGGATCCCACGTTGCCGTACGACGAGGTGACAAACCCGTATGTTAGCGTGACGTTGCGAGGACCCGTGCTCAACGGTGTTCCGGTATATAATCCGGCTGACCCATTTGACCCGAACAGCGATTACAAGCGCTTCGCGTCGGCCGACCGGTTCAATTTTGCGCCGTCGAATTACATCCTCACACCGCTGACTCGCTACGGTGGGTTCGTTAACGTCCGTCAGGAATTCAATCCCGACCTTCACCTGACCGCGAAAATCCTAGCTAATCGCCGCGATTCAAAGAATCAGGCAGCACCGCTGCCGCTAGTCCTTGGTCCGGGGGCCGGGAATGGTAATTTGCTCGACACGATTGTGATCGACGCGACCAATCCATTCAACCCGTTCGGAACCACGCTTGCCCCGGGCCAGTATGACACCTTCTTCCGCCGGATGGTGGAAGCTGGGCCGCGCAAATTCCACCAAAAGGTGGATACAATTTACGGCACTGCGACCTTCGACGGCAAGTTTGCGCTGGGCACTGGCGACTGGTTCTGGGACGTCAACGGGATCTGGGGCCACAATAAAGCCAAGCAGTCGTTTGCTGGCGACATCAACGCCAAGAACGTTCAGATTGCTCTTGGGCCGCTTGCAACTTGCCAAGCGACGCCGGGTTGCGTCCCGTTCAACTATTTCGGCGGCGAGGGCTCGATTACCCAGGCGATGCTCGATTACATCGGGTACACCGAGCACAACAGCTCCAAGCAGAATATGTGGGGTGTAAGTGCCAACGTTTCGGGCAAACTCGCGCCCCTCGGGGGCGGCGACCTTGGTCTCGCCGCTGGCGCCGAATATCGGAAGCTTTCGGGGCGCTTCGATCCCGATCCGATCACGGCGGCGGGCTTCACGTCCGACATTCCGTCGCAACCGACCAAAGGTCATTACGACGTCAAGGAAGTCTACGCAGAACTTGCTGCGCCGCTCCTCGAAGTTTTCGAAGTGACCGGCGCTCTGCGTTATTCCGACTATTCGACCTCGGGCGGCAAGGCGACCTACAAGATCGGTGCGAACCTGAAGGCGCTTCCGGGCGTGAAGTTGCGCGGCAGCTACGGTACCGGGTTCCGCGCACCGAGTATTGGCGAATTGTTCGGCGGCCTGACCCGCTACGACGCGGGTCTGCTTGATCCGTGTTCGGCGAGCGCGAACCCGTCGGCGGAAATTCTCGCGCGTTGTGCCGCGCTCGGCGTTCCCGCCGGCTACGACCAGACCAACCCACAGATTTCGGTCGTCACGGGCGGAAATCAAAGCCTCAAGGCTGAAACCTCGAAGGGAATCAATGTCGGTGTCGTGTGGCAACCAGTCAATTTCAGCAACCGGTTCACAGCCGAGGTAAACTACTACAATATTGCGATTGATAGCGCGATCCAGCAGGTCGATGCCGCCACCATCCTCGATAATTGTATCAATCGGGCAATCGACTCATCGTGCGCCGTGATCCCGCGGACTTCGACCGGGCAGATCACGCAAATTCAGGGCGTCCTTCAGAATATCGGCGGAATTCGGACCTCGGGGTTCGACGTCAACCTCGGGCTTCGCTTGCCGCCGGCGAGTTGGGGCACATTGACACTGACCTCGAATAATACGTTCCTCACCAAGTATATCGACAAGTTATCGACCGGCGATATCAATCGTCGCGGCACCGAGCTTGGCAGCCCGGCCCGCGGCCTGCCCAAGGTAAAGGCGATCCAAAGCCTTGACTGGACGCTCGGCCAGCTCGGTGCGACGGTCGTCGGGCGCTACACCTCGGGACTTCGCGAAAGCGACAGGCATCAGATCCAGTCGCGAGTGTATGTCGATACTCAAGCGCGCTGGTCGCCTAACTTCCTAAGTGGCATGCAAATCGCGCTTGGGGTTAACAATGTGCTCGATAAGGACCCGCCGGTCTGCACCAGCTGCGGCGTCCCGAACTACGATCCCAACCTCTACGACATCCCCGGCCGCTACTTCTACGGCCGCGTGTCGGTGAAGATGAAGTAAGCTTCACCACGACGGTATGAAAAAGGGGAAGGGCGGTCCGCTGGTCGGGCCGTCCTTTTTCTTTGGCGACTTTTCGATGGGGTGCGGTCGCGGCCGCTTGAACATCGCGTCTTTCCGCCCGATGTAGTGGCCAAGCCAATAGTCAAAGGACCCTTTGTGATCGACCATCAGGACATCGTCTCGCAGCTCGTTCCAATCGTCATCGAGCAATCCAACCGGGGCGAGCGCAGCTTCGACATTTTCTCCCGCCTGCTGCGCGAGCGGATCATCTTCATCACCGGCGCGATCGAAGATCATATGGCGAGCCTGATCACCGCCCAATTGCTGTTCCTCGAATCCGAGAACCCGAAGAAAGACATCTTCATGTATATCAACTCGCCTGGCGGGGTGGTGACGGCGGGCCTCGCGATCCACGACACGATGCAATATATCCGGCCCAAGATTTCGACTGTGTGCATCGGCCAGGCGGCATCGATGGGCAGCTTCCTGCTGGCAGCGGGCGAGCCCGGTATGCGGGTTGCACTGACCAACAGCCGGATCATGGTTCACCAGCCGTCGGGCGGCGCCCAGGGCATGGCCGCGGACATCGAAATCCAGGCGCGCGAAATCCTGCGCATGCGCCAGCGATTGAACGAACTTTATGCCAAATATACCGGCCAGAAGATTGAGGCGATCGAAAAGGCGATGGACCGCGACAAGTTCCTCGAAGCCGACGAAGCGAAGGTCTTCGGCATCATCGACGAGGTCTTCGACACCCGCCCGGACGCCAGTGAAGATGCCGGCACCGGCGCTGGCGACGTGACCCCGGCCTAGTCGCCGCCAACGGCCCGCTTTCCTGCCGCTTCGCCCTGTGCAACACAAGACGGAGTTCGGGAGTGGGAGGCACAGGGTGCGTATATTCGCTGTAATCGGTTGCGCGATCTTCGCCGTAGCCACGCCAATAGTGGCTCAGCCGGTGCCGACTTCGACCCTGTTCGAGGCGCGCGACCTGTTCCAGCTGCAGCTTGCGTCGGACCCGCAGGTTCGGCCCGATGGGCGAATGATTGCCTATGTCCGCTCGAGTGGCGACATCATGGCCGACCGGATGAGCCGATCAATCTGGCTGATCGACGTGGCCAGCGGCAAGCAGCAGCCATTGGCTGCGGTCGCCGGTCAGCATTCCAGCCCGCGCTGGTCGCCCGACGGTCAGCGGCTGGCCTATATCTCGACCCCTGACGGCGAGAAGTCGCAGCTGATGGTTCGCTGGCTCAGCAGCGGCCAGTCGGCGCGGGTCGCGGTGCTGGCCGAGACCCCTGCGAACATCAGCTGGTCGCCCGACGGATCGCAACTCGCCTTCGTCATGTTCACCCCGGGCAAGGAACCCAAATTGGGCAGCCTGCCCGACAAGCCCGAAGGCGCGAAATGGGCAGATCCTCTGCGCTTCGTCGATCAGCTTCTCTACCGCACCGACGCCCAAGGCGCGCTCCGTCCAGGCACCAACGACATCTATGTCGTCGCGGCCGATGGCGGCGCGCCGCGGCGGCTGACCAATGGCGAAATCCACGACGACAGTGCGCTCGCCTTTTCGCCCGACGGGCGGTTCCTCTATTACGGCGCGAACACCAAGGCCGATTGGGCTCGCGACACGGTCGAGAGCGAAGTGTGGCGGCTGCCGGTCGCTGGCGGAGCGGCGGTCGCGCTGACCGATCGCGACGGCCCCGACAGTGAGCCTACGCCATCGCCCGACGGCCGAATGATCGCTTATACCGGCTATGATGATCGGCGGGCCAACAGTCAGGACAGCCGACTCTATGTCATGAACGCCGATGGTTCGGGCAAGCGCCAACTTGCCGTGGACCTCGACCGGCCGGTGTCGAACCCGCAATGGAGCGGCGACGGGCGCTCGATCTACATCCAATATATGGACCGCGGCATCGGCCGGATCGGGCGAGTGACGCTGGACGGACGAGTGGCCGAAGTGATCGCGGGGATGGCGGCGTCGAGTCTCGACCGGCCGTATAGCGGCGGCGATTACAGCTTCGCGTCGGGGACCATCGCTTATACCCTTGGCGACGCTCAACGGCCGAGCGACATTGCGGTCCTTCGCAGCGGCAAGTCGACCCGGCTGACCGATCTCAACGCCGGCTTGATCGCGTCGAAAAGCCTGGCGGCGATCCGGCCGCTGCCGGTGACCTCAACCCGCGACGGCCGGGCGATCGATGCCTGGCTGGTACTTCCGCCGACCTATCAACCGGGCCAGCGCCTGCCGCTGATCCTGGAAATTCATGGCGGGCCAGCCGCATCCTATGGACCATATTTCGCGACCGACATGCAGTTGTACGCCGCTGCGGGCTATGCCGTCGTCTATCCCAATGCGCGCTTGTCGACATCCTATGGCGAGGCCTTTTCGCACGGGGCGCGGGGGACAGATCCATTCCCCGATTATGAGGATTTCATGAGCACCGTCGATGCCGCGATCGCGGCCGGCATCGCCGATCCGAACAATGTGTTCGTGACCGGCGGGTCCTATGGCGGCTACGCCAGCGCGGCGATCATCGGCAAGACCGATCGCTTCCGCGCCGCGGCCTTGCAGAAACCGGTGATCAACTGGGTCAGCAAGATCCTCAACACCGATATTTCGGCGTATCAATACGAATATACCTACGGCAAGCAGCCGTGGGACAATCCCGAGCTCTTGTGGAAGAATTCGCCCTTGTCGCTGGTAGGCAACGTCAAGACGCCGACCCTGATCGTCGTTGGCGAAAAAGATTATCGGACGCCGGTGAGCGAGTCCGAGCAATATTATGGGGCGCTGCAGCTGCGCGGGATTCCGACCAGTCTGGTGATCGTGCCCGGCGCCAATCATGGCGGTTTGACCGCGCGCCCGTCGCAATCGGCGGCAAAGGCGGCGGCGATCATCGCCTGGTTCGATCGTTACAAGACACAGGCGTCGCAAAGCCAATGAGAATGCGCTGGACGCTCGGCGCGGCGGCGCTGCTGCTGTCATCCGCAGTGGCCGTGGCCCGGACGGTGGATGTTCGTGCCGGCCGGTTGATAGATCCGGGCGCCGGGCGGGTTCTGACCGACCAACGCATTCGGATTGTCGACGGGAAAATCGCTGCGGTTATGCCGTGGCGCGACGGCGACGGCGCGGCGGCGATCGACTGGTCGGGCAAGACCGTTCTTCCCGGCCTGATCGACCTCCACACCCATATCGCCGACGGAGCGATCGACGACCAGGCCGCAAACGACCCCGCCGATCCGCTCAAGACGAGCGAGGCGGCGCGGATATTGAAGGCGGTGCCGGCGGCCAGGACAATGCTCCGGGCGGGCTTCACCACCGTGCGCGATGTTGGCGTCTATCGCGGGCTAACCGATGTCGCGCTGCGCGACGCGATCGAGGCAGGGCAGATCGTCGGACCGCGGATGAAGGTTGCGGGCGGCTACATCACCACGCCCGGCGGGGGCGGGGACATCGATGCGCTGGCCGCCGACGTGGAATTGCCGGCGACCTTTCGCATTGGCGTCGTCCAAAATGCCGGCGAAGCTCGCGACCGTGCGCGCTATTTGCTCGATCACGGTGCCGACTTCATAAAGCTGATTGCAACCGGCGCGGTGCTTGCGCTGGGCAGCCAGCCGGGCGCACTCGAACTCTCGCCCGAGGAGATGAAGGCGGCGTGCGACGAAGCCAGGCTGCGCGGCTCCTATTGCATCGCCCATGCCCATGGCGCCGCGGGCATCAAGGCGGCAATCCGCGCCGGTGCGCGAACCATCGAACATGCTTCTTATCTCGACGCCGAGGGGATCGCGCTGGCCAAGCGTGCCGGCGTGTGGCTCGACATGGATATCTACAACGGCGACTATATCGATGAGGTTGGCACCAAGCAGGGCTGGCCGGCCGAATATCTGCGCAAGAACCGCGAAACCACCGACGTCCAGCGGCAGGGCTTTGCGGCGGCGGTCAAAGCCGGCGCCAAGCTCACCTTCGGCACCGATGCCGCAGTCTACCCTTATGGCCTGGGGGGTCGCCAGTTCGCGTACATGGTCCGCTATGGCATGAGCCCGATGCAGGCGATCCAATCGGCCACCAGCGAAGCCGCCAAAGCGCTCAGGATGGAAGGCCAGGTGGGAACACTCGCTCCCGGTGCGTTCGGCGACCTCGTCGCGGTTGACGGCGATCCGCTTGGGGATGCGCGCGCGCTCGAAAGCGTCAGCGGCGTGATCAAGGGCGGCGAGCTTGTGAAATAAGCATGATGTTCCCCACTTGTTCTCCGTGAACAAATAGAATACATGACGACTCACCGGCGGGGCTCGGCCGCCATTCGCTCGAGGGAAAACTTCCCTTGCGCAAACTGGGAGAGAATGGTCATGGCAACGAAGTTCAAAGTCATCAGCGGGATGGATTCGTCGGGCATGGATCGGGAAAAAGCATTGGAAGCTGCGCTGGCGCAGATTGACCGCGCGTTCGGCAAGGGCTCAGCGATGAAGCTCGGCAGCCGCGACAAGATGGAGATCGAGACGGTTTCGACCGGCTCGCTCAGCCTCGATATCGCGCTTGGCGTGGGCGGTTTCCCGCGCGGGCGGATCATTGAAATTTATGGGCCGGAAAGCTCGGGCAAGACGACGCTTGCGCTGCACGCGATTGCCGAAGCGCAGAAGATCGGCGGCACCGCCGCATTCGTCGATGCCGAACATGCGCTCGATCCCGTCTACGCCAAGAAGCTGGGCGTCAATATCGACGAGTTAATCGTGTCGCAGCCCGATACGGGTGAGCAGGCGCTGGAGATTGTCGATACGCTGGTGCGCTCGAACGCGGTCGATGTGCTGGTGATCGATTCGGTCGCTGCGCTGGTCCCTCGGGCCGAGATCGAGGGCGAGATGGGCGATACCCACGTCGGCCTCCAGGCACGCTTGATGAGTCAGGCGTTGCGCAAGCTCACCGGCTCGATCAGCCGCTCGCGCTGCACCGTTATCTTCATCAATCAGGTGCGGATGAAGATCGGCGTCATGTACGGCAATCCCGAAACCACCACCGGCGGCAATGCGCTCAAGTTCTACGCCAGTGTGCGCCTCGACATTCGCCGCACCGGCCAGGTCAAGGATCGCGAGGAGATCGTCGGCAATGCGACCCGCGTCAAGGTCGTCAAGAACAAGGTCGCGCCGCCGTTCAAGCAGGTCGAGTTCGACATCATGTACGGCGAGGGGATCAGCAAGGTCGGCGAAATCCTCGACCTTGGAGTCAAGGCCGGGTTGATCGAGAAGTCGGGGTCATGGTTCAGCTATGACAGCATTCGCATCGGCCAGGGCCGCGAGAACGCCAAGGTCTATCTCAAGGAAAATCCCGAGGTCGCTCTGCGGATCGAAAACGCCATCCGCGGCAAGACCGAGGAAGTCGCCGAGGCGCTGATGGCCGGTCCGAGCCACGATGATGATCGGGACTCGGCGGAATAAGGGCGAACGCCGCCGCGGCCACAGCAGCACCGCGAGTTGAAACTTCCCAGGGGTGCGGGGTCCGGTTCGGGCCCCGCATTCCGTATCAACTCGCCGGCGCGCTTGACGCAAGTGCGATCCGTTCAGGGGTTCGGACGGCGTTCGTTCAGCACAGGTCGTCGGGCATGCTTGGGGTCGGGTCGGCGGAGGTGACCGGCAGTGATGCGAACATCCGCCCGCGCTCGGTCAGCGCGACAATTCCGAAGCCGGTGAGCGAGGTGGCAGCGAGGCCGATGAGGAACGGCAGAGTAGTGCCATTATAGGCCTGGCCGATGCCGAAGCCGATGACTGCCGAGCCGAGCGTTCCGATCGTGCCCTGGACCGACGAGGCGGTGCCCGCGATTGGCGCCATATGCTCCATCGCCAGCGTTCCGAAGTTTGACGAGGTGAACGAGAAGCTGGCCATCGTCAGCCCCTGCAGAATGACGAAGCTGACAAGTGTTTCGAACCCGGCGAGCGCCCACAATAGGTGCAGCGCGGTGATTGCGACCAGGCTAAGCGCACCGATATGGCCGACGCGGCGCAAGCCAAAGCGTTCGACGATGCGGCTGTTGGCATAGGATGCCACCGCCATTGGCGCGGCGACGCAGGCGAAGATGATCCCGATCAGCGCCGGCGCGTGGAAGACATCGAACACGATCTGCTGGATCGACGAGATGTACGCGACGAGCCCGGCGAAGGTGACCATCATCGCCAGCGTGTAGCCGAGCGACTGGCGCTCGCTGAGCGTGGCCAGCATCGCGCCGCCCATCGCGCGCCATTTGAGCGAGCGGCGAAATTCGGGATGAAGCGTCTCGGGCAGGCGCAGCCACGACCAGGCCAGCATCCCCAGCGCATAAATGGCGAGGATGATGAAGATCGCGCGCCACGGGAAGAACAGCAAAATCCCCTGGCCGATATTGGGGGCGAGGACCGGCACCAGCATGAAGGTCATGAACACCAGGCTCATGACCCGCGCCATCGCCTCGCGATCGAACAGGTCGCGGATCATCGATGTGACCAAGACGCGGGTGACTGCAGCGGACGCCCCCATCGCGACCCGTCCAGCGATCAGCAGTGGAAACGACGCCGCCACTGCGCAGAGCAAGGCAAACAAAGCATAAAGCGCGACTCCGATGGTCAGGATCGGCTTGCGGCCGAACCGATCGGACAGTGGCCCCCACAGCAATTGCGTCAGCCCAAAGCCGAGGAAGTAGGCGATTACCACCAGCTGGCGGCGGTTCTCGTCGGGAACGCCAAGGTCCTGGCCGATCTGCGGCAGCGCTGGAATCATCGCGTCGATGGCGAACGCATTGAGCGCCATCAGCAGCGCCAGCATCACCGTCATCTCGCGCGCGCCGGGGCGAGGGGGGCTGCCGTGGGGTTGGGGTCCGAACATCGGCGCCTGCTGGCCCAGGCGGTTCGAACGTGCAAGGGAAAGCGCGGGCAAGCGGGGGAGTCGCACATGCGGGACGTGGTGTTGATCGGGCTTCCCACCGACAGCCATTCGTCATTCCTGCGCGGGCCGGCTGGGGCACCGCCCTTGATCCGCGCCGCGCTTCACTCGGACCATGGCAACCAGGCGAGCGAAAACGGGCTCGAGATCGGACGTGACATCGCGCTGCGTGATCGCGGTGACTTGCCGCTGACCGAGGGCAGAGGCGACTTCGACTTGATCCGCATGGCCGCGCTCGAGGCGGCGCAGACGGGCGCCGCGCCGCTGTTCCTTGGCGGCGATCATTCGGTCACCTTCCCGATCATTGCCGGCCTTGCCGAGGCGCTGGGGCCGGTCGACATCCTCCATTTCGATGCCCACCCGGACCTCTACGATGATTTCGAGGGCGATCCGCTCAGCCACGCCTCGCCTTTCGCGCGGATCATGGAGAAGGGACTAGCGCGCCGCCTGGTCCAGGTCGGCATCCGAACGCTCAACCAGCATTGCCGCGATCAGGCCGAACGCTTTGGCGTCGAGATGGTCGCGATGCGCGACTTCTCTCCAGCGACGGTGCCGATTCCCGACGGTCGCCCGCTTTACGTCAGCATCGACCTTGACGCCCTCGACCCCGCGTTCGCGCCGGGCGTCTCGCACCACGAACCGGGCGGGCTGAGCGTTCGCGATGTCTTGGCCGTTCTTGCCCGCATCGACCGGCCGATCGTCGGCGGCGACGTCGTCGAGTATAATCCCAACCGCGACCTTAATGGCGTGACGGCGGTGGTCGCGGCCAAATTCGTCAAGGAATTGGCGGCGATGTGCGCAAGGAGCGAAGGATGATGACGATGGCATTGAACCGCCGACAGCTGCTCGGTCGTGGAACCGCTTTGGCCGCGATCGGTGCAATCCCGGCCCGGCTCATCGCCGCTGCACAGGGGCAGCTGACACCGCTAGCCTTGCCGCCGGCGATCACGCCGGCCGAGCGACTGGCCCGCGTGCGGCGGGCGCAGGTGCGGATGCGCGCTGAAGGCATTGGCGCGGTGCTGGTCGAAAGTGGGCCCAGCCTCGACTATTTCTCCGGGGTCCAATGGCGGCGGTCGGAGCGGCTGACCGCGCTGGTCATTCCGGCCGAAGGCGATGCCATCGTGGTGACGCCGTTTTTCGAAAAACCAACGATTGCGGAAATGCTCGTCATTCCGGCCGAGATTCGCCCCTGGAACGAGGATGAGGATCCGCTGCGGCTGGTCGCCGGATTCCTCGCCGAGCGCAAGTTAGCCGCTCTGCCGGTGGCGATGGAGGAAACCAACCGCTTCTGGATCGTCGACCGGCTCAAGGCGGTGTCGCCGACCGTATCCATCGTCAGCGCCAATCCGGTCGTGCGCGCGCTGCGGATGATCAAGAGCCCGGCGGAACTCGCCTTGATGCAGGCGGCGGCGAGCGCCACTGCGCATGCACTGCGCTACGCCGGCCACAACACGCGCCTCGGCTTCACGTCGGCCGAGATCGATGCGCTGGTCGCCGCCGGCCACCAGGCGCAGGGTGTTGAGTATGACGGCGGCCTCATCCTGCTCAATGAAGCCAGCGCTTTTCCGCACGGCAGCAAGCAGGCCCAGGTGGTGACCAAGGGCGGGGTGGTGCTGCTCGATTGCGGCTGCGCCGTCCACGGCTATCGCTCCGACATTTCGCGCAGCTTCGTGTTCGGCGCCGACCCTTCGGCCGAACAGCGCAAGGTCTTTGCGCAAATGCGGCGCGGGCAGGATATCGCGATGGCCGCGGCCAAGGTCCGCGCGCCCGCCGGAAGCGTCGACGATGCAGTGCGCACGGCCTACGAAAGCTGGGGCTATGGGCCCGGCTACGCACTGCCCGGCACCTCGCACCGCACCGGCCACGGCATCGGCATGGAAGGGCACGAACCGGTCAATCTGGTGCATGGCGAGAGGACCCCGCTCGCGCCTGGCATGTGCTTTTCGAACGAGCCTGGCATCTACCTTCCGGGCAAGTTCGGAATTCGCCTCGAGGACTGCTTTTACATGACTGTGGCGGGGCCGAAATTCTTTACCGTGCCGCCGGCTTCGATCGACCAGCCGTTCGCTTAGCTGCTCGCTTCGCCTTCGCCCGCACCGGCTTGTCGGCAAAGGTTGGAGCGGCGATTTCCGGATGATTGTGCGACGGCGCGTGGGGCGGTTCGATATCGGGCGCGCGGTCGTGGACTAAATCGCCTTCCCACTTCGCGACCACGGCCGCGGCGACCGCATTGCCAACAACGTTGGTGGCCGAGCGGCCCATGTCGAGGAAGTGATCGACCGCCAGGATCAGCAGCAGTCCGGCCTCGGGAATCTTGAACATCGATAGCGTCGCCGCGATCACTACCAGGCTCGCGCGGGGAACCCCGGCGACGCCCTTCGACGTCACCATCAGGACCAGCAACATGGTCACTTCCTGGCCCAGGCTGAGATCGATGCCATAGGCCTGAGCGATGAAGATCGTCGCGAAGGTCATGTACATCATCGACCCGTCGAGATTGAACGAATAGCCCAGCGGCAGGACGAAACTGGCAATCTTGGGCGGAACGCCGAAGCGTTCGAGTGCTTCGAGCGTGCGCGGGAAGGCGGCCTCCGACGACGCGGTCGAGAATGCGAGCACGATCGGGTCGCGAATGTAGCGCACCAAATGCCGCGTGCGCGGGCCGACGATCACGAACGCAATCGCGATCAGCGCCGCCCACAGGATGAGCAAGCCAAGGTAGAAGCTGCCGACGAACTTGCCGAAGGTGAGAAGAATTTCCGGGCCCTGCTCGGCGATCGACCCGGCGACCGCGGTGAACACCGCGAACGGCGCGAAGCGCATCACGTAATCGGTAATCTGGAGGACGATTTTGACGAGCGCGTCGACGGCCTTGACGATCGGCCGCGCAGGCTCACCAACCGCGGTCACCGCGACTCCGAAGAAGATCGAGAACACCACGATCTGCAGGATTTCGTTCTTGGCCATGGCGTCGATCACCGATGAGGGGACGACGTGAGTGACGAAATCCTTGAGGTTGAAGGCGGCGGTTTCGACGCCGCTGGCGGCCGTGGTGGGCGGCAAGGGCAGGTTGAGCCCAACGCCCGGCTGGAACAGGTTGACGAGGATCAGGCCCAAGGTGAGCGAGAACAAGCTGGCCATGATGAACCAGGCGACCGATCGCACGCCGACCCGGCCCAAGGCCGCGACATCACCCATGTGGGCGATGCCCGCGACGAGCGTCGCGAATACCAACGGCGCGATGATCATCTTGATCAGGCGCAGGAACAATGTGGTTACGATCGACAGATAGCCGGCAATGGCCGCGAGCTGTTCGGTCGCTGCGGGCGTTCCATTGTCGATCGCGGAGTTGATCGCCCAGCCGGCGATTACGCCGAGCACCAGGGCAATCAGGATGTAACGCGTAAGCTTCGTGGCCATGAAGTCTCCTGTCCAAGACACCGCTCGCAACCGCGGGGCCGTTCGTCAAGCTTGCCTAGTCGACGCGCCGCTGGCTAGGGCTGCTGCAATGGTCAAAACTCCTGACATCGTCGAATTCGGGCGCGAGGTACTCCATGACGAGGCCCGGGCGCTTGACGAGCTCGCCGATGGTCTCGGTGCTGACTTCGAACGGGCCGTCCGGCTGCTTCTCGATTGCCCCGGCAAGCTGATCGTTTGCGGGCTTGGCAAATCCGGTCATGTCGGGCGCAAGATCGCGGCAACGTTCGCGTCCACTGGCACGACTGCGATTTTCCTCCATCTCGCGGAGGCGATCCACGGCGATCTAGGAATGGCGGTAGCGGGCGATGTCGCGTTACTTATCTCGCACAGCGGCGAGACCGTTGAGCTCGAGCTGGTGATCGACCATTTCGTCCATCTCGGGATTCCGATCATCGCCATCACCGGCAACCTCGGCTCGTCGTTGGGCGAAGTGGCGACCGCGCCGCTGGTCCTTCCGCATTGGCGCGAAGTCGGGCCCGAGTCGGTCGCGCCAACGACTTCGACGACCATGACATTGGCGCTCGGCGACGCATTGGCGATGACGGTGATGCGCGAGAAGGGGTTTTCGCGGACCGATTTCGGCCGCCTTCACCCGGGTGGATCGCTCGGCGCGCGGCTGAAGCCGGTGTCGCGCCTGATGCACGGCGGCGGCGGCATGCCGCTGATCGCCGCAAGCGCCTCGATTCACGACACGATCATGGAAATCACCGCCAAACGCCTCGGGCTGGTCGGAGTGACCGACGAAGTCGGGCGGCTGATTGGTGTGATTACCGATGGCGATTTGCGCCGCAATATCGAACGCGGGCTTGATCATAAGGCACGCGACTTCATGACTGCGAACCCCAAGACCATCGCCGCCGACACGTTGGTCGAAGAGGCGCTGGGCCTGTTCGACGAATTTCGGATCCTGGCGCTATTCGTGGTCGATGGCGACAAGCCGGTCGGCGTACTCCATATTCACGATTGCCCGGCGGCGCGGTGACCATTGCGATCCTGATCCCGGCGCGGTTCCAGTCCACCCGCTATCCGGGCAAGCCATTAGTCG
The DNA here is from genome assembly GCA_039920065.1 of Sphingomicrobium sp. Lineage (GTDB taxonomy): Bacteria > Pseudomonadota > Alphaproteobacteria > Sphingomonadales > Sphingomonadaceae > Sphingomicrobium. The sequence continues at coordinate 17,211 of JBDSEL010000030.1, forward strand.
GACTGATGGGCGCGAGCGGCGTATCGAAGCCATTGATCCAGCGCAGCGTGGAGGCGGCGCGGAAGGTCGCGGGCGTGGACGCGGTCCATGTCGTCACTGACGACGCACGGATCGCCGACTGCGCGCGCGGTTTTGGCGCGAGCGTGATCATGACCAGCCCCGATTGCCGCAACGGCACCGAGCGCTGCGCTGAGGCGCTCGCGCATTTGCCGGACGAGGTCGATCTGGTGGTCAATTTTCAGGGCGATGCCTTGCTCACCCCACCGGGCTTCGTCGAGGCTCTGATCGCGCGGATGGCGGACGACCGCGACGCCTTGGTCGCGACCCCGGCTCTGAGGCTTCGCCCGGTCGAGGTCCGGTCACTTCGGGCCGAGGAAGCGGCGGGGCGAGTCGGTGGGACCAGCGTCGTGGTCGACGGCCAGGGCCATGCGCTCTACTTTTCGAAGCGGCTGATCCCGCATCTGCCCGAGCATTCCCTCGACGATGACGTCTCGCCGGTGCGTCTTCATATCGGTGTCTATGCCTATCGTCGCGAAGCGCTCGACCGCTACGTCGCGGCGCCGGATTGTGCGCTCGAACAGCTCGAAGGGCTGGAGCAGCTGCGATTCCTCGTCGAAGGCGTCAGCGTCGCGGTAGTCGAGGTCGAGACCCCGCGCTTTGCGCTTCGTGAGCTCAACAACCCCGAGGACGTTGCCCCCATCGAGGATGCCCTGCGCGAGGCGGGGCTCGAATGAGTTTCTGGGAGTCGCTCGATCCCCGATATCGCGTAATCCTATGCGACGTCTGGGGCGTCATCCATGACGGTGTCCATCTGTACCCCAATGCAACCGAACGGTTGCGCGGCTGGCGCGGCGAGGGGCGGCAGGTAATCCTGGTCACCAACGCGCCAAGGACGGTCGAGTCGGTTGCCGCGCAATTACAGCGGATCGGACTTCCAAGCAATTGCTGGGACGGGATCGCGACCAGTGGCGAAGCAGGCATTGCCGCGCTCGTGTCGCTCGGTGCCCCGGTTGGCTTCATCGGCACGATGGCCGACCGAGCGGTGCTCGAGGGCCGCGGCGTGGCGATCACCGGAGAGGATCATTTCAACGACCTCGCCTGTACCGGCACGGATGGGGACCGGCGAAACGCGGCCCAATATCAAGGCAACCTCGATGCCTGTCTCGCGGCGGGCGTGACACTCCATTGCCTCAACCCCGACCGGATCGTAATCCGCGGCGGCGTGGAGGAAGATTGTGCCGGAGCAATCGCCGATCTCTACGCGGCGCAGGGCGGCCGGGTCGAATGGTATGGCAAGCCGTACGGACATATTTATGAGCATGCGCTCCACCTTGCAGGTGGCCCATCGGCGGACGCGGTGTTGGCCGTCGGAGACAGTCTTCGTACCGACATGCTCGGCGCGGCGCGGATGGGTTTCAACACGGTTTTTGTCGCCGGCGGAATCCACCACGGGGAGGGAATTCCGCCCTCATTTGCAGCCGAAAACGAACTCGGCGACTGGCACCCAGTCGCAATCGTCGACAATCTCGCCTAGATCGACGCGAT
>JBDSEL010000031.1:0-14192 GCA_039920065.1 Sphingomicrobium sp.
CGGCTGTGGCAGGAAGTGAAGCCGCTCTACTTGGCGCTCCACACCTACGTCCGGACCCAGCTCAACAAGAAATACGGGACTGCGGTTCAGCCCTCCACCGGCCCGATCCGCGCCGATCTGCTCGGCAATATGTGGGCGCAAAGTTGGGCCAATATCTACCCGCTCGTCGCGCCCAAGGGTGCTGGCGATGTCGGCTACGACCTCACCGCGCTGATCGAGAAAAAGAAATATAGCGAAAAGGATATGGTCAAGGTCGGCGAGGGCTTCTTCAGCTCGCTCGGCTTCGCGCCGCTTCCGGCGACATTCTGGGACCGTTCGATGTTCCTCAAGCCGCGCGACCGCGAAGTCATTTGCCATGCTTCGGCCTGGGACCTCGATAACAAGGACGATTTGCGCATCAAGATGTGCATCAATCGCGATGCGGAAGACTTCACGGTCATCCATCACGAACTCGGCCATAATTATTACCAGCGCGCCTATAATCAGCAGCCGTTTCTCTATCTGAACGGGGCCAATGACGGCTTCCACGAGGCGATCGGCGATGCCGTCGCGCTGTCGATCACGCCCGAATATCTGGTCCAGATCGGAATGCTCGACCGTAAGGACGTGCCCAGTGCCGACAAGGATATCGGGCTGTTGCTTCGTCAGGCCCTGGACAAGGTCCCTGGCTTGCCGTGGACCTTGCTCGTCGATCGCTATCGCTGGGGCATATTCGACGGGACAATCCCGACCGCGCAATATAACAAGGCGTGGACCGATATCCGCCTTAATTACCAGGGCATCGTACCGCCTGTGCCGCGTCCCGCCGACGGGTTCGACGCCGGTGCCAAATATCACGTCCCGGCGAGCGTGCCTTATACTCGCTACTTCCTGGCGCGGATCCTCCAGTTCCAGTTCTACAAGGCGGCGTGCGACGCGGCCGGGTGGAAGGGGCCGCTTCACCGCTGCAGCTTTTACGGCAACAAGGAAGTCGGCAATCGCTTGAACGCGATGCTCGCCATGGGCGCATCGCGGCCGGCGCCGGACGCGCTCGAAGCGTTCACCGGCTCGCGCCAGATGTCGGGCGCCGCGCTGGTCGAATATTTCGCGCCGCTCAAGGCGTGGCTCGACGAGCAGAACAAGGGCAAGACCGAAGGCTGGTAACGACCCGGCTCAAAACAAAAGGGCGGCCCCGCGGGGCCGCCCTTCGTTCATCGGGTCACGGCGTAACTTTTAGTAGCTGATCGCGCCGGTCTTCAATTCGGTTTCGATTGCTTCGTCGACCGGGAAACTGGGCGTGCTGCCGGTTTCCTTGAGAGTCAGCGCTTCCTCGGCGTGCATTGCCTGGGTCTTCACTTCTTCGCCGAGACCGTCCTTGCGGCGTTCGACGAAATCCTGCGCCTTGGCCTTGGCATCTTCCAGACCGTCCTTGATCCGGGTCGCTGCCGACGACGCGCTTTCCTTGACGTTATTTGCGATGTCGCCGCTGAACTCTTCCCAGGTCTTGCCGCTGCGTTTGAACGCTATGTAGCCGGCAATGCCGGCGGCGATGCCGGTGATGACACCGGCAGCGATCGCGGCGCTGGTCTTGGGGCGCGAGCTGATCGAGTTCGAGGTGCTGGACAACAGATCTTCGGCGGCATCGATCGCCTTGGCTGTCGTAGAGGGCGGACGGCGGGTCGAACGCTTGGTGGTGGATTTGGTGGTCGAACGGCGCTTGGTTGCGGCCATTGGGCTAACTCCTACTAAATTGGCGTCAGCAAGGGTAACGGCGGAGGGCGCAAAAAGTGTCGCGCCCTCCCGCCGAATTAGACCGTTTCGCCGTACCTACAATTGGCCGAGCATGGTTTCGGCGCTGGATGCTGCATATTCGCCCGGCGCTTCGACGTTCAATTGCTCGACCACGCCATCGTTGACGACCATCGAGAAGCGCTGCGCACGCTTGCCCATGCCAAACTTGCTGCCGTCCATCTCGAGGCCGATCGCTTCGGCGAAAGCGCCATTGCCGTCGGCCAGCATGGTGATGTCGGCCGATCCGTCACGCTCGCCCCAGGCGGCCATCACGAAGGCGTCGTTGACCGACAGGCAAGCGATCTCGTCGATCCCCTTGGCCTTCAACTGGCCGGCTTTTTCGACATAAGACGGCATGTGCCGCGCCGAGCAGGTTGGCGTAAACGCGCCCGGGACCGCGAACAGCGCAACTCGCTTGCCCGCGAAATAATCCGCCGCATTGGTCGGCTGCGGGCCGTCCGCGGTGGCGATGGTGAGGGCAGCCTGCGGAATCTTGTCACCGACTTGGACGGTCATACTATCTTCTCCTGGATGGGGGTCGTGGGCGGGAGATAGGGAGGCGCGGACCCCGGCTCAAGTGCGGCCGGGCCGTCGATTAGCACGCCTCGCGGCTCTTGTTCCGCAGTGGCGGCGAGCGCATATCGCGGTCAATGGCTGACCCCTGTTTTCTTACCGGCAAGTTCTTGCTGGCAATGCCGGGCATGGCCGATCCGCGTTTCGAACGCGCGGTTATCGCCATGTGCGCGCACGACGATGAAGGAGCGATCGGCATCGGCATCGGCCATAAGCGCGCCGGGATCCGCTTTCGCGGGCTGCTGCGTCAGCTCGACATCGACCCGGGCGAGGCGCCCGACGTTCCAGTCCACCACGGCGGGCCAGTCGAGCCGGGACGCGGGTTCATCCTCCATTCGGCCGATTGGGGTGGGCAGGACACGCTGCAGGTCGCCGATTTGTGCGCGATGACCGGAACGATCGACATCCTGCGCGCGATCGCCGAGGGCCGAGGCCCGACGCGCTGGCTGGCCGCGCTCGGCTATGCCGGGTGGGAAGCAGGCCAGATCGAACAGGAAATGACCCGCCACGGCTGGGTCGCTGCGAGCGGCGATGAAGCGATTTTGTTCGACACGCCCGCAGATGAGCGCTGGGGCGCCAGTTTCCGTCGTGAGGGCATCGATCCGCGGCTGCTGGTGGGCGAAACCGGTGCCGCCTGAATGGGCCAAAGCATCATATAAAGGATTCTTTATATTTGCCTTGGCGGCGTCCTGGCGCTAGGGGCCGCGCGAACCCGCAACCTGGAGCATGACCGTGGCCACGACCGCCGAAACCCTGACCCGCGACTATATCGTCAAGGACCTTTCGCTCGCCGATTTCGGCCGCAAGGAGATCGATATCGCCGAAACCGAAATGCCGGGCCTGATGGCCCTGCGCGAGGAATTCGGCGCGTCGCAGCCCTTGAAGGGCGCGCGCATCGTCGGTTCGCTTCACATGACCATCCAGACCGCGGTGCTGATCGAGACGCTGACCGCGCTCGGCGCCGACATCCGCTGGGCGTCGTGCAACATATTCTCGACTCAGGACCATGCCGCCGCCGCGATCGCCAAGTCGGGCGTGCCGGTGTTCGCGATCAAGGGTGAGACGCTCGACGAATATTGGGAATATGTCGTCAGGATCTTCGACTGGTCCAAGAACGGCGACGACACCACCTGCAACCTGATCCTCGACGATGGCGGCGATGCTACCATGTTCGCCTTGTGGGGAGCTCGGGTCGAAGCGGGAGAAACCTTGTTCACTCCGACCAATGAGGAAGAGGAAATCTTCGCCAAGGTGCTGACAAAATTCCTCGCCGATCGGCCCGGCTATCTCACCAAGACGGTCGCCGCGATCAAGGGCGTTTCGGAAGAAACCACGACCGGCGTCCACCGCCTGTACGAGCTGGCCAAGACCGGAAAATTGCCGTTCCCGGCGATCAACGTCAACGACAGCGTGACCAAGTCGAAGTTCGACAATCTTTACGGCTGCAAGGAATCGCTGGTCGATGCGATCCGCCGCGCGACCGACGTCATGCTCGCCGGCAAGGTCGCCTGCGTCGCCGGCTTCGGCGATGTCGGGAAGGGGTCTGCCGCGTCATTGCGTAACGGCGGCGCCCGCGTGTTGGTGACCGAAGTCGACCCCATCTGTGCGCTTCAGGCAGCGATGGAAGGCTATGAAGTCATCACCATGGAGGAAGCCGTCACCCGGGCCGACATCTTCGTCACCGCGACCGGCAATTTCGACGTCATCACGGTCGATCACATGCGCGCCATGAAGGACATGGCGATCGTTTGTAACATCGGCCACTTCGACAGCGAGATCCAGATCGGCGCGCTCAGCAACATGAAGTGGGACGAGATCAAGCCGCAAGTCGACGAGGTCACCTTCCCCGATGGCAAGCGTCTGATCATCCTCGCCAAGGGCCGCCTGGTGAACCTCGGCTGCGGCACCGGCCACCCGAGTTTCGTCATGTCCTCGAGCTTCACCAACCAGGTGTTGGCACAGATCGAACTGTGGACCGGCGGCGACAAGTATAAGAACGAGGTTTACGTCCTGCCCAAGCACCTGGATGAGAAGGTTGCGGCGCTCCACTTGGGCAAGCTCGGGGTCAAGCTGACCACGCTCACCCCCAAGCAGGCATCCTATATCGGGGTGAAGCCCGAGGGTCCGTTCAAGCCGGACCATTACCGCTACTAACGCCGCTTCCTTTTGCGGCCCACCTCGCCCTATGAGGTGAGCATGAGGAGCGGTTCGCTAAATTGGGTGTTGCTGGTCCTCGGCCTCGCCTGGCTGGTGGTGACGGCGGCCATCGCGATCATGGCTGCTCGGCAATTGCGGCGGGCGCGGCAGATCGTCGCCACGGCGCGCGAGGCCGCGCAGTTGCTCGACCGGGCGCCGGCGCGACCGCTGCTGGTCAAGCCCGGGGGTGCCATCGAGGCCGATCGGCGGCTGCTTCGCGACCTCGGTATCGACGGCCAGCCGCAGCAGCTCGGCGATCTTGGCGGCACCACCAGCGGTATCGACGGCGACGATCTCGAGGCGCTCAGCGCGGCGATCGACGGTGCCAGGTTGGCGGGCGAGACGTTTAGCCAGCGAGTGCGCACGGCGGGCTCGTCGCGCGTGTTCGAAGTGCGCGGCGGTCCGGCGCCGAGCGGTGCCGAGGCCGGCACGCTTCTGCTGTGGTTCCTCGATTCGACCGGCGCGGAGGAAGAGCGGGCGACGGTCGCGCTGCGCCTCAAGCAGACCGATAGTGCGCTCAATTCGCTGACTCAGCTGATCGAGGCCGCGCCGTTCCCGATGTGGTATCGCGGGCCCGACCTCAAACTGGGTCTGGTCAACAGCGCCTATGTCCACGCGGTCGAAGGCAGCGACGCCGCCGACGTCATCGCTCGCGGGTCGGAGCTGGTCGAAGGGATCAGCGAGAATGCCGAGGCGCTGGCCCAGCAGGCGCTCGACACCGGGCGCGTCCAGAACGCCATGCAGCCCGCGATCATTCGCGGCGAACGGCGCATGCTGCGGATGGTCGAGGTGCCGCTTGCGACTGGCGCGGTGGCCGGCTTCGCCATCGACGTCCAGGATTTGGAGGACGCGCGCGGCGATCTTGCGCGCTACATGGAATCGCAGCGCGAGCTGGCCGACCGGATGACCGCCGGCACCGCCCAGTTCGATTCCGAACGCAACCTCAGCTTCTTCAACCAGCCGTTCGCCAAGATGACCGCGCTTGACCCCGAATGGCTGAGCGATGGTCCCGAATTCGACCGCGTGATCGAATTGATGCGCGACAATCAGCGACTACCCGAAGCGCGCGACTTTCCGGCCTGGAAGGAGGAACGGCGCGACTGGTTTACAAGCCCCGAGGAAGTCATCGAGGAAGAGTGGATGCTTGCTAATGGCGACCATCTGCGGGTCGTTGCCCAGCCGCTTCCCGATGGCGGGCTGCGCCTGTTCCTGGAAGACCGCACCGAGCAATTGCGGCTGGCCAGCGCCCGCGACACCTTGCTGCGGGTCCGCGCCGCGACCTTCGACAATCTGTTCGAGGCGATCAGTGTCTTCGCCAGCGACGGCCGGCTCTATCTCTACAACCGCCGCTTCATCGAGGATTGGGAGCTCGACGAGACGTGGCTGACGACCCATCCGCGGGTCGATGAACTGGTCCCGGTTATGGCCCGCAAACTGGTCAATCCGACCGCCGCCGCGCAGATCCGCGAGACGGTTCGCCACACCACCAACGAACGCCAAAGCTCGAGCGGGCGGATCGCCATGACCGATGGCCGCAATTTCCAATATGCGGCGGTCCCGTTGCCCGACGGCAATGCCTTGCTGACGATTGTCGACGTGACCGATTCCAGCCGGATCGAAGCATCGCTGCGCGAGCGCGCGACGGCGCTCGAGAAAGCCGACAAGGTCAAGACCGATTTCGTCGCCAACATGAGCTATGAATTGCGCACTCCGCTGACCTCGATCGGCGGGTTCGCCGAGCTGCTTGGCGGCGGCTATGCCGGCGAATTGACCGCCAAGGGCATGGAATATGTCGACGCCATTCTGCAGTCGGTCGACCGCCTGACCAAGCTGATCAACCACGTGCTTGATCTTACCACCGGCGACCAGGGCGGGATCGTGCTCGAAAAGGAACGGATCGACGTCGCCGGCCTCGCTCGCGCGGTGGTCGAGGCAATGCGCGAACGCGCCGCTGACAACGGGCAAAAGCTGATCGCGGCGATCGAGCCGTCGGCGGGGACGATCTTCGGCGATGCGCGGCGACTGCGCGAATCGATCGAGCATGTGCTCAACAACGCCATGGCCTTTACCGATCGCGGCGGACGCATCGACATGCACGTTGGCGGCGATGCTGATCAGGCGGTGATTACCATTGCCGACAATGGCGCCGGTATTTCCGAGGCGGATCTGCCGCGTGTGTTCAACCGCTTCGACCGCGTTGTCGAGGGCAAAGAGCGGACAGAAAACTCGCTCGGCCTCGGTCTTCCGCTAACCCGCCAGTTCATCGAGGCCCACGGCGGCACGGTCGACCTTCAATCGGTCGAGGGCAAGGGGACCGCGGTTACGCTGAGCCTGCCGCGAGGGCGAAAATGATCCTTGCCGACGAGGCGGCGACGAGGGCAGCGGGGGCGGCGCTCGCGGCGCTGATCAAGCCGGGCGATATCGTCACGCTGTCGGGGCCGCTCGGCGCCGGCAAGACCGCGCTCGCCCGGGGCTTGATCGCTGCACTCGGTCATATTGGCGAGGTGCCGAGCCCGAGCTTCGCCATCGTTCAACCCTATGAAGCGCTGAACCCGCCGGTGTGGCACGCCGATCTGTATCGGATCGAGCAGCCGGGGGAGCTTGACGAAATCGGCTTGGATTGCGCCGCGGAGGGTGTGCTGCTGGTCGAATGGCCCGAGCGCGCCGGGCGTGGCGCATGGCCAGAAGCGCTTCGGCTCACCCTAGAACCGACTGCGGACGGCGCGCGCCGCTTGACAGCCGAAGTCCCCCCGTCATGGGAAAAGCGATGGCCGCCTCGATGAACCCGCCCGCTGGCACCGCTGACTTTCTCGACCGCTGCGGTTGGAGCGGAGCGCGCGTCGAGCCGCTTGCCGGCGACGCCAGTTTCCGCCGCTATTTTCGAGTGATCGACACGGACCGCAGCGCGGTTCTGATGGACGCGCCGCCGCCCCATGAAGACCCGCGGCCGTTCATCGCGGTCGCCGAATGGCTCGGCTCGGTCGGGCTTAGCGCACCGCGCATATTGGGCCGCGATCTCGATCAGGGGCTGCTGCTGCTGTCCGATCTGGGCAATGCCCGGTTGCGCGAATGGCTCGACGACAGCCCGGCCGCGGAACGGGAGCTGTACCAGATCGCGACCGACGTGCTGGTGCACCTCCATGGCTTCACCCCGATGCACGGGCTGCAGCCGCACGGCCTCGACCAATGGCTCGAGGAGCTCAACCTGTTCACCGATTGGTACTGCCCTGCGGTCGGGCTCGAGGTCGATGGCGCGGGCTATCGAGCCGCCTGGTCGGCGGTGCTTGAGCCGGTCGCGACCGACGGCCTTGGCCCGGTCACGGTGCTGCGCGATTATCACGCCGAGAACATCATGCTGGTCGACAGCGCCGACGGGGTCGAGCGGTTCGGACTGCTCGATTTCCAGGACGCGCTTGCCGGCCACCCGGCCTACGACCTCGCCTCAGTGCTGGAAGATGCGCGGCGCGACGTCGACCCGGCGATCGAACTCGCGATGCTTGATCGCTATATCGCGGCGATGGGCAGTGGAGCGGCGTTCGAGCGGTCCTATTGGTCGCTCGCGGCGCAGCGCAATACCCGCATCCTCGGTGTCTTTGCGCGGCTGTGGAAGCGCGACGACAAGCCCGGCTATCGACGCTTTCAGGGGCGCATGTGGGGTCTGTTGGAGCGCGACCTCGCAAGGCCCGGGCTGGATCCTGTGCGCGCCTGGTTCGACAGCAATGTGCCCGACTCGTTTCGACGCGCGCCGTGGGCCGACGCGCAATGAGCGCCGCGCGCGTTCCGACCACCGCGATGGTCATGGCGGCGGGCCTGGGCACGCGCATGCGGCCGCTGACCGACACCCGGCCCAAGCCGTTGATCGAGGTCGCCGGCAAGCCGCTGATCGATCATGTGCTCGACCGGCTCGACGCTGCGGGCATCGAACAGGCGGTGGTCAACGTCCATTATCTGGCCGACGCCATGGACGCGCACCTCGCCGGGCGCCGCCGCGGGCCGCACGTCATCGTGTCGGACGAGCGCGATCTGCTGCTCGAGACCGGCGGCGGGCTGGTACGCGCGGCGCCGCATCTTGGTGACCCGTTCCTGTCGCTCAACAGCGACAATCTGTGGACCGACGGCAGCGGCGACACGCTGGTCAAGCTGGCTGAAGCGTGGGACGGAGACACGATGGACGCGCTGCTGCTGCTGGTGCCGCTCGAGCGCGCCGGAAATCATCGCGGCAAGGGCGACTTTTTCCTCGCCGACGACGGCCGCGTGCGGCGGCGGGGCGAGGCCGACAGTGCCCCGTTCGTCTTCTCCGGCATCCAGATTTGCGCCAAGACCCTGCTTCGCGATGCGCCCGATGGGCCTTTCTCGACCAACGTCCTGTGGACCCGCGCGATCGCCAAGGGGCGCTGCTTCGGGGTGATCCATGACGGGCGCTGGTTCGACGTTGGAAACCCCGAAGCGATTGCTGCGACCGAGGCCGAGCTGGTCGATGGCTGAGCGGTCGTCCACCGACCCCGCCGTCTTCACCATCGCCGCGAACCATGCTTTCGCCGACTCGCTCGCCGCCGGACTGATCGAGCGCTTCGGCGGCGATCCTTTGGCGCTGGCCGGCGGCCGCATCCTACTGCCCAACAATCGCGCGGTGCGGGCGATGACCGACGCCTTCGTCCGGCAGAGCGGCGCTGGCCTTCTGCTGCCGCGCCTGATCCCGATCGGCGATCCCGAGATCGAGGAACGCATTGGCGGCGCGCTCGACCTGGCCGATGAGGGTGAACCGGTGGCGCCCGCGATCGACCCGACCGAGCGGCTGTTCACGCTCGCCGCGATCCTTGGACGCGAGGGCATTGGCAGTGCCGAGGCGCTGCGCCTGGCCGCCGATTTGGCGCGCGCGCTCGATGCGCTGCGGATCGAAGACATCTCGCCGGCGCGACTGGCCGGAGCGGTCGATGAAACTTCGGACTTGGCGATGCACTGGGAAAAATCGCTCGCCAAGCTCGAGCTGATTACCCGCGCCTGGCCGCAGATTCTCGCCCAGCGTGGGCGCATCGATTTGACCGAACGGCGTAACCTGCTGCTCCGCCGAACCGCCGCCCGGTGGCAGTCGAAGCCGCCGACCGGGTTCACCGTCGCTGCCGGCATTACCACCGCCGCACCGGCGGTCGCCGAACTGCTGGCGGCGGTCGCGCGCATGGCCGGGGGCGAGGTGGTCGTGCCGGGCCTGTGGCTCGACGATGTCATGCCCAAGGCCGAATGGGATTGGCTCGGCCCGCGCGAAGATGGCCACGGCGAACCCAATCACCCGCAATTTCAGGCCAAGATGCTGCTCGATCGGATGGGGGTGAATCGCGACGGCGTCCGTAACTGGCCCGGGGTGGCCGGCGCGTCATCGCCGCCGCAGCGCGCGCTGGCCGTCGCCAATGCCATGGCGGCGCCGCGCTTCAGCGATAAGTGGGAGACGCTGGCCCCGGCCGGGCGGCGGCTTGAGGGCGTCCGGCTGGCCGAATTTCCCGATGTCGCGGCGGAGGCGCAGGGCATTTCACTGGTGCTTCGCCAGGCGCTTGAAACCCCGGGCCGGACGGCGGCGCTGATCACACCCGATCGCGGCCTAGCGACGCGCGTTTCGGCATTGCTCGAACGGTGGGGGATCGAGGCCGACGATTCGGCCGGCGAACCCCTCTCGCATACGCCCGCCGCGACCTTGATCCTGGCCATTGCCGGGGCCGCCGCAGAGGATCTGGCGCCGGTCGCCTTGCTATCGCTGCTCAAGCATCCGCTGGTCGGCGGGGAAAGCGATGCGCGGCTCAAATGGCTCGACCATGTGCGCGCGCTCGACAAGAATTTACGTGGTCCGCGACCGGCCGCAGGACTGGCCGGGCTCGATCGCTATTTCGCGGAGCAGGACCGGGCCAAACGGGTCGGGCGCGACTGGGCAGTGGTTCGGCCGCTGGCTGCAGCGCTCGACGGCTTGCTTGCAGTGCCGGTGCCGCTCGCGACGCTGGCGCAGTCCCTCGCCGACCTTGCCGGGCAATTGGCGAGCGAGCGGGCGTGGCGGGGGTCGGCCGGGCGGATGGTCGCCGACATGCTCGCCGCCTGGCAGGCGGAGTCCGCGGCGCGCGACCTCATTGTCACTGCCAATGACGCGCTTCCACTGCTCCGCAGCCTGTTCGGATCGCAGGCGCTGCGACCGCCTTACGGCAAGCACCCGCGGATTTTCATCTGGGGGCTGCTCGAGGCCCGGTTGCAGCGCGCCGACTTGGTCATTCTCGGCGGACTCAACGAAGGCACCTGGCCCGGCCAATCGACCCCCGACCCGTGGCTTCCGCCAAAGGTTCGCGCAACGCTCGGAATGCCGACGCTGGAGAGCCGCGTCGGCCTGTCGGCGCAGGATTTTGCAAGCGCGCTTGGCGCCCCCGACGTGATCGTCACCCGCGCCCGCCGCGAAGGCCGCTCGCCGACCGTCGCGTCGCGCTTCTGGCTGCGGCTCAAGGCCATCGATCCCGATATCGCGGTCGATCGCGGGCTTGCGGACCTTGCCCGAGTGCTCGATGCGCCGGATGCGGTAAGGCCGGCGGATCGACCTGAACCATGCCCGCCCGCCGCCGTCCGTCCGACAAAAATCTCTGTAACAGCGGTCGACCGCCTGCGCGCCGACCCTTATTCCTTTTACGCCGAGAAAATCTTGCTTCTGCGGGCGTGGGACCCGCTCGACGCCGATGCGACCGCGGCATGGAAGGGCACTGCGGTCCACGATGTCCTCGATGCCTGGTTCCGCCAGGACGGCTGTGCTGCGGGGACGCTGGCGCCGCGGATCGATGCGATGCTCGCCGACGAAGCGCTGCACCCGCTGGTGCGGGCCTTGTGGCGGCCACGGCTGGCCGAGGCGATTGGCTCGGTCGAGGGAACTGTGGAGGCCGATCGTGCGCTGGGGCGGGAGCCTGCGCGCTCGGAAATCCCCGGCGAAGCGATAATTGCCGGGGTCACCCTCAACGGCAAGGCCGATCGCGTCGACAGCCTTGGCGACCGAGGCGTCGCGATCATCGACTACAAGACCGGACAGGCGCCATCCAAGCCGGTCATCGCGGCGGGCTATGCGCTCCAACTGGGTTTGCTCGGATTGATCGCTCGGCAGGGCGGGTTTGGCCTCGCTTGTTCGCGACCGAAATCCTTCGAATATTGGTCGCTGGCCAAGGATAAAGGCCAGTTTGGCTATCGCCGCGATGCCGGGGCCGAGTCAGGCCAAGCGGATTTCCTCGACTGGACTCAGGCCCTGTTCGAGCGCGCGGCGGGCGACTGGCTGACCGGCACTCGCGGGTTCAAGGCAAAGCTCAATCCGGGGCGCTCGATCCACGGCAATTACGATCAATTGATGCGGCTCGACGAATGGTACGCCAATGCCGATTGAGTCAGTCCCTGGGCCCCGTGCCGCCGGGCTTCTTGCGCACCTTGGAGGCGTAAAGCAGCGCCGCAACGATCGCCGCGCTGCCGATCCCCACCGCGACCCCGGCCTTGACCAATTTGGTCCGGCGCTGTTCCTCTTCGCGGGTCACCTTGTTGTCGGCCATCGTTCGTCCCTGCCAGTTGTTCGCGCCCACTTTATGGCCGGCGGCGCGACTTGGGAAGGCGGCTGCTGATGGCCGGGGGCACCAAAATTCCGCCGACGCTAGACCCCGACCAGGCGCTCGCCACCGACCCGCGTGCCCATGCCGCTTTGTCGGCCTCGGCCGGGACCGGCAAGACCCATGTCCTGACCAGCCGGGTGTTCCGCCTGCTGCTCGGCGGAGCAGCGCCCGAAACGATTCTCGGCCTGACCTTTACCAAGGCAGCGGCGGCCAACATGGCCGAGCGGATCGGCACCCGTCTGGCGAGCTGGGTGCGGATGGATCGCTATGCGCTGGCCGCCGAATTGCAGGCGCTGGGCGAGCGCGGCGATGAGGAACAGCGCGCCTTTGCCAGGACGTTGTTCGCGCGTGTGCTCGATGCGCCGGGCGGCATTCGGGTGATGACCATCCACGCCTTTGCGCAATCGCTGCTGGCGGCTTTTCCGGCCGAAGCGGGCATCATGCCCGGTTTCCAACAAATCGAGGGCCGCGCCCAACAGGAATTGCAGCACCACACTCTGGCCGATTTGCTGGTCGAGGCCGAACGCAGCGGCAATCGCGAGCTGATCGACGATGTCGAGCGCTTGAGCCAGCGGCTCGGCGAGACGGGCGCGGTCAAATATCTGGCGGCATGCGCAGCTCGCGCCGACCGGCTCGAGCGGTTCAATCCGGCAACGATCGAAGCGGTGCTGCGGTGCTTCCTCGGGGTTCCCGAAGGCGCGATCGAGGCGGTGCTTGCACAGCGCTGCGGCGATGAGGGTATCGACTGCGAATTGCTGCGCGAACTGGCCGGTGCCAATCGCGATTGGGGCACTGCGTCGGGGACCAAGCAGGCCGACGTGATTGAGCAGTTTCTGGCGGCCGACGATGACGGTCGGGTGGGCATGGCGGGGACCTTGATGGCGGTATTCAGGACCGAGAAGGGCACGGTCCGCAAGGCCTCGACCGGGCTCCTTGCCCATCGCGCCGATTACGAGGATGCGGCCGAGCGATTGGCCGATGCGCTGGGCGAAGTCCTCGACCTTCGGCGCTCGGCGGCGGCGGCCGCGGACATGGCCTCGGGCCTGCGCGCGGGACGCGCCTATGCGGTCGCCTATAATCGCGCCAAACGGGCGCAGGGCGTGGCCGATTTCAGCGACCTTATCGCCTGGACCCGCGATCTTCTGGCGCAGGACGGTATCGGGGCGTGGGTGCGCTTCAAGCTCGACCGCCGCATCGACCATATCCTGGTCGATGAAGCGCAGGACACCAACGCCGACCAATGGGCGATCGTCGATGGCCTGGTCGACGACTTCTTCTCGGGCGCGCCGGAGGCCGAGGAGCGCCAGCGGACCTTGCTCATCGTCGGCGATTTCAAACAGGCCATTTTCCGTTTTCAAGGCACCGATCCGCGCGAATTCGAACAGGCCCGGCTGCGCTATCGCGGGCGCGCCGAGGCACTGATCCAGGCGGAAATTGACAGCGGAACGATGGAGCGGCGGGCCTTGCCGTTCCACGATCTGGGCATGAACCGCAGCTTCCGCTCGGCGCAGGGCGTGCTCGATGTCGTCGATGGAACCATCGCCGCCCACGGCTGGGACTTGATGGGCCTTCCCAGCGAGCCGCTGCCGCACGTTGCCGCCAAACGCGACCTGGCCGGGCTGGTCGAGCTGTGGAGCCCGTTCGAGCTGGTCGAGCGCGAGAGTGAGGGCGAAAGCGGCACCAATGACGGCGAAGAGACCTGGGTCGACCTGCGCGAGCGCAAATATGCCGACGCGCTGGCCCTCGAGATCAAGCGCCTGATCGACAGTGGCACGGTGTTGGGCTCGACCGGACGGCCGGTGTCGCCGGGCGATATCCTGGTGCTGGTACGCAGTCGCCGCAGCCTGTCGGCTCTGATCGTCGCGCGGCTGTTCGAGGCGGGGGTGCGTGTCGGCGGGGTCGACAGGCTCCAGCTGCATGCCCCGCTGGCGGTGCAGGATTTGCTCGCCGCGATGCGCTTCGCGGTCCAGCCGCTCGACGACCTCAACCTCGCCTGCCTGTTGGTGTCGCCGCTGATCGGGTGGAGCCAGGAGCGATTGATGGACA
>JBDSEL010000032.1:0-2948 GCA_039920065.1 Sphingomicrobium sp.
GCGCTGGGTTCGCGGCGCGAGGCGCAGACCCGGCGATTGTGGGCAGTGTGCGGGCTGCCCGATTTTCGCAAAGTGGGTGCAATGCACCACGCGCGCATGGTCCGCCGCTTGTTCAGCTACGTCGGCGAGGGCGGCCATATCCCGCACGAATGGTTCGCCGCCGAAGTCACCCGGCTCGACAACGTCAACGGCGACATCGAGGCGCTGGCCGACCGGCTGGCCGGGGTTCGCAGCTGGTCCTACATCGCCCACCGCGCCGATTGGCTGGCCGATCCCGACAAATGGGCGGCACTCACAAGCGCAGTCGAAGGGCGATTGTCCGACGCGCTGCACGAGCGGCTGACCCAGCGCTTCGTCGATCGCCGCACCGCGGTGTTGGTGCGCGACATCGGCGCCAGCGGCCGCGATGCATTGCCGGTGACCGTCGCGGCCGATGGCGAAGTCAGTGTCGGGCCCGAACCGATCGGCCATTTGAGCGGCTTCGACTTTCGCGTCGATCCCAACGCCCGGCTGGCCGACAAGCGCCTGCTGCTGGCCGCTGCCGAACGCCGGCTGGGCGACGAGTTGGACCGCCGGGCCATGCAATTGGTCGACGCGCCCGACAGCCTGTTTGTCCTTGCTCCGGACGACGACGGCCGAATAGCGGTGCACTGGGACACTCCCTTCGGCGACGCTCACGACAGGCATATTCTCGCCCGCCTGTCCCCCGGCCGATCGCTGCTCGAGCCGGCGTTGCGCACCGCGCGCCCGCTCGACCGCCTGTCGGCGGAGCGCCGGGCAATGCTGCGCAAGCACCTCGAGCAGTGGCTGGAGCGCAGGATCGCACGCGACGCCCGCCCGCTGCTGACCCTCGCCCGCGCTGCCACCGACAAGGCCAGCTCGCCCGGAGTTCGGGCGGTCGCCGCAATGTTGACCGATGCCGCCGGGACGCTGCCGCGCAAATCCTTGATGGCAGCGATCGGCGAGCTCAGCCAGGACGACCGCCGCGCGCTTTACAAGCTCGGCGTCCGCCTCGGGCCGCTCGACATCTTCCTGCCGGCGCTGATGAAGCCGGCGGCGCATTTCATTCGCGCGGCGCTGCTCGCGGTGCGCCTTGGTCAACCGATGCCGATATTGCCCGCAGCGGGCGCGGCGGTGCTTGGGGCCGATGCCGATCCGCGCGGCGCGGCCCTCGCTTATCGCCGCTTGAACCGCCAGTGGCTGCGGATTGACCTCGCCGACCGCCTTGCCGCGCACGCTCGCCAGTCCCGCACCAACGCCGACGCTGAGCCGCTAGATCAGCAACTTGCGACTTCGCTGGCGCTGGAGCCAGCGACGATCGACGCCTTGATGGCGGAGATCGGTTTTGCGCGCTCCGGTGATGCTTGGAAGTGGCGCGGGCGCCGCCACGCACAGCCCCAGCGGCCCTCGCCCAAGGGCAATCCTTTTGCCGCTTTGTCCGAGCTCAATCGGCGCTGAGCGGGCGTTGCGCGTCGACCGCTTCCTGTACTGCATCCGCCTGGTCAAGAGCCGCACGCTCGCCCAGGCGTTGATCGACACCGGGCACGTGCGCATCGACGGCAAGCGCGTAACCAAGCCCAGCGACGAGGTTCGCATCGGCAGCGTCATCGCGCTCCCGCTCAACGATGTCGTGCGCGTCATCCGCGTCATTGCGCTCCCCGCGCGTCGCGGTCCGCCGTCAGAAGCGCGCTGCGCCTATGCCGACATTCCCGCCAACAGCCCGATTGACGAGCCGCCGCCGCGCTTCTAGCCAACGAACAAAGGGAGCCAGACCATGACCTATGTCGTCACCGACGCGTGCATCAAATGCAAATATATGGACTGCGTCGAGGTCTGCCCGGTCGACTGCTTTTACGAGGGCGAGAACATGCTCGTCATCAACCCCAACGAATGCATCGATTGCGGCGTATGCGAGCCCGAATGCCCGGCCGAGGCGATCCTTCCCGATACCGAGGCGGGGCAGGAGAAGTGGCTCGAGCTCAACACCAATTTCTCGGCCAGCTGGCCCAACATCACGCGCAAGAAAGACAGCCCCGCCGACGCCGACGAGCATAAGGGCGAAGAGGGCAAGTATGACAAATATTTCTCGGCCGAACCGGGCCAGGGCGACTAGGCCCGCCGCTCGCCGCGATTAGCCGCGGCGGCTCAACCACTCGACGATCCGCTCGGCCGCCTGGTCGGCGCTAAGCTCGACAGTATTAACCCGGATCTCGGGCGTCTCGGGCGGCTCATAGGGGCTGTCGATACCGGTGAAGTTCTTCAGCTCGCCCGCGCGCGCCTTGGCGTAGAGGCCCTTGACGTCGCGCTTCTCGGCTTCGGCCAGCGGGGTATCGACATAAATCTCGATGAACTCGCCATCGGGGATCATCCCGCGCACCATGTCGCGTTCGGCCCGAAATGGCGAGATGAAGGCGGTCAGCACGACCAGGCCGGCATCGGTCATGAGCCGCGCAACCTCGCCGACGCGGCGGATGTTCTCGATCCGGTCGGTCTCGGTAAAGCCCAGATCCTTGTTGAGGCCGTGGCGGACATTGTCGCCGTCGAGCAGGAAGGTATGGCGCCCGCGGGCAACCAGCTTCTTCTCGACCAGATTGGCGATGGTCGATTTGCCGGCGCCACTGAGCCCCGTAAACCACAAAACAGCGGGCTTCTGGCCCTTGAGCTGAGCATGAGTGTCGCGGCCGACATCGAGGTGCTGGCGGTGGATGTTGAGCGCCCGGCGAAGCGCGAAGTGAAGCATCCCGCAGGCAACCGTCGCATTGGTCAGCTTGTCGATCAGGATGAACCCGCCAAGCGCGCGATTGGGCGGTGCGCCTTCGACCGCATAGGGTTCGAACACGATCTCGCGATCGGTCGCAATCTCGGCCACGCCAATCGAATTGAGCGCCAGCGTCTGCGCCGCCAGATGCTCGAGCGTGTTGACGTTGACTTCATATTTCGGCTGCTGG
>JBDSEL010000033.1:0-14456 GCA_039920065.1 Sphingomicrobium sp.
GGCAAATTCTATCGCCTGCAAAGGGTGGCAGGATTGCTCATGCTTCCCTATCTGGTGTGGCTGGTGTTCGCAGCGACGCTCAACGCCACGATCGACAACATGAATCCGGGTGCGGGGGTCTCGCTGCTCGGCTTCTAGGGAGCAGCAGATGCAGTCCGAAAAGAAAATCGTCGATGATTTCGCCAAGGTCATGAACGGCCTTGCGGGGACCTTTGCCGGCCTTGGCCGCGAGGCGCAGGGCGCATTTCGCGACAAGGCGCGCGAATTCATGGGCGATGCCGACGCGATTTCCCGCGACGAGTTTGAGGCCGTGAAGGCAATGGCGGCCGCCGCCCGGGACGACAATGAAGCGCTCAACGCGCGCATCGCGGCGCTGGAAGCCAAAGCCGCAATTGCTGCCAAGGCGCCCAAGGCCAAGCCCGGAGCCTGACCCTGGACGAGGAAGACCTGCAGGGGGAGCACGAAGACGGCGCTCCAATCGAAGTACTCGAACAATATTTCGAGGCTCGCGGCTGGGCGTGCGAACGCACCGGCGAAGGCGAGATCATCGCCTCGGCGACCGGCAGCTGGGCGCAATATGAACTGCGCGGCGTGTGGCGGCCCGAGGATCAGGTGCTGCAATTTCTCGCCTTTCCCGACATCAAGGTCGGGCCCGAAAAGCGTTCTGCGATTTTCGAGGCGCTGAGCCTGATCAACGAGCAATTGTGGCTCGGCCATTTCGAAATGTGGTCGGGCAGCGGGCTGATCGTCTATCGCCACTCGACCATCCTCGACGCGCGCGAGAGCGAGGGGCTGAGCCTTGAGCAGGCCGAAGCCATCGCCGAAGCCGCGGTCGAGGAGTGCGAGCGTTTCTACCCGGTGTTTCAGTTCGTGCTGTGGGGCGGCAAGTCGCCCGGCGAAGCAATTGCCGCGGCGCTGATCGATACCCACGGCGAAGCATGAGCGCCCCCGTCCTGCCAGTCCCGACCTGGTTCGCCGGATGCGGCAATATGGGCCAGGCGATCGTCGCCGGATGGCACGCTGCGGGGCTCGATCTGTCGAGCGCAGTCGCGGTCCGCCCGAGCGCAACGCCGGTCGCGGGCCTGCGCACCGTTCCGACCTATGCCGATGCCGGGCCCCCGCCCAAGCTCGTCATGCTTGGCTTCAAGCCGCAGAAGCTGGTCGAGGCGGCCGAGCAATTGCGGCCGTGGCTGACGTCGAAGACGATCATCGTGTCGCTCCTCGCCGGGGTCGAATGCGCCACGCTGCGCGGTCATTTTTCCAAGGCGCAGGCGATCGTCCGCGCAATGCCCAATTTGCCGGTCGCGGTGCGCCGTGGCGTGGTTGCGCTGGTCAGCAGCGACGCCGGCGATGCGGTCAAAACCCAATTGTCCGAAATCTTCGCGCCGCTCGGTTTCGCGCCGTGGATGGTCGATGAAGCGCGCTTCGCCGCGGTCGGCTCGGTTGCCGGGGCGGGCCCGGCCTATGTCGCGCGGTTTATCGCCGCGCTGACCAAGGCCGGGGAAGCGCGCGGACTCAGCGCCGAAATGGCCTCGACGATCGCGCTCGAAACGGTGCTCGGCACGGCCTGGATGGCGGCCAATGATGGCGAGGCGATGGACTCGATCGTGCACCGGGTCGCAAGCCCCAACGGCACCACCGAGGCCGGTCTGGCGGTGCTCGACCACGACCGCGTACTCGACCAATTGATCGCGCTCACTATCGACGCGGCGGCTCGTCGGGGGACCGAATTGGCGGCCGAAGCGCGGAACCACTCGCTTGCCGCCGAAGCGCCGCTGAACTAGGCCGCGGACAAGCTTCCAACAGGGACAAATATGGCGACTCCGCAATCGACCTTCGACGACCGCGACGGCTTCATCTGGATGGATGGCGCGCTCAAGCCGTGGCGCGAGGCGGAGGTCCATGTTCTCACCCACGCGCTTCATTATGCAAGCAGCGTGTTCGAAGGACAACGCGCCTATAATGGCGAGATTTTCAAGCTCACCGAGCATAGCCAGCGGCTGCGCAAGAGCGCATCGCTGCTGGGGTTCGAATTGCCCTGGAGCGTCGACGAGATCGAGGCTGCCTGCCGCGAAGTGCTTGAGGCCAATGGCTTCATCGATGCCTATATGCGCCCGGTCGCCTGGCGCGGGTCGGAATCGATGGGGGTCGCGCCCGGCAATACCAGGCCGCATCTGGCAATCGCTGCGTGGGAATGGGGCAAATATTACGACCCGCGCCATTCGGAAAACGGCCTCAGGCTGGATATCGCGCCGTGGCGTCGCCCGGCGCCCTACACCGCGCCGACCGAATCCAAGGCGGCTGGCCTGTACATGATCTGCACCTTGTCCAAGCAGCATGCCGAGCAGCGCGGCTTCCAGGATGCGCTGATGTTGGACTGGCGCGGCCGGGTTGCCGAAGCAACCGGTGCCAACGTCTTCTTCGTTCGCGATGGCAAGCTCCACACGCCGGTGCCCGACTGCTTCCTCGACGGCATCACCCGGCGCACTCTCATCGATCTTGCCGGCCGCCGCGGCATCGCGGTCGAGGAACGCGCCATCTGGCCCGAGGAGCTGGAAAGTTTCGAGCAGATGTTCATCACCGGCACCGCGGTCGAGGTCACGCCGGTCCAGTCGGTCGGCCCATGGACGTTCGAAGTCGGCGATCTGACGCGACAGCTGATGCGCGACTATGACGATCTGGTCTACCGGCGCATTCCCAACGCCTGAGTGGAGGGCGGCTGGCGACGCTTGAGGCTTTCGGCCGCCGCGCTATAAGCCGCGCTCCTCTCGCGGGCCGACGAGCCCGTCAGGCGCCTGCTGGGGCGTCGCCAAGTGGTAAGGCACCGGCTTTTGATGCCGGCATTCGCAGGTTCGAATCCTGCCGCCCCAGCCAGATTTCCTTCCGTTTCGGACTCGTTGTTGCGTGCCTCGGCGGCTTGCGATGGGCTAGATTGCGCCATGGCCGCCGCATTCCAGGGAGCGAATCAGCGACCGCGCGAATGGCGCCGACGCGTGTCGATCCGCGCGCGGATCTTGTTCGAGACGCAATGGGCCGATTGTCACATTCTCAACATCTCCTCGCGCGGCATGTTGCTGCAATATTCGCGCCCGCTGGAGATCGGCAGCGTGATCGAGGTCCGCCAGGAGGGGTGCGCGGTTCCGGCTACGGTTGTGTGGCGCGAGGGCTTTCGCGCCGGCCTGTCGCTTAACGCCCCGATCCTTTTGCCGGAGTGGGTTGGCGACACCATCGACCCGGCAAGCGCCGCCGGATCGGGCGGCAACAACAGCCTGTTCGCGCGCGCCGCCGGCAAGGGCTGCGAGCAGGACTGGCATGATGCCTCCCGCAGGATCGAATTCATCGCAGCCGTTGGCGGGGCCTTGGCGTTTGCGGTGATTATCGCCGCAATGGCGAATTCGGCACTGCGCGCACCGTTCGCGACCATTGGCAAGGTTCTGGAATGATCGAACGCCACCGGTCCGGCTCTTCCATCGCCTGCATCGCCCGCTAATAGGGAGGCCGAGCGAGGAGGGCGACGGGCCTTATGAACCCCCTGTATGAAAATACGGCGGCAAGCGTGTTCGAACGCATGTCGCTGGCCGCGGTCCAGCATGGCGCGGTCAATCTGGGTCAGGGATTCCCCGACTTCGGCTGGCCGCCGCAAGTGCTCGAGGCGGCATCGCGTGCCTTGCTCGAAGGGTCGAACCAATATGCACCGTCGCGCGGGCTTCCGGCACTGCGAGAGGCGGTCGCCGGACATTATCGGCGTCATTACGGATCGGATTACGCGGCCGAGAATATCTGCGTCACCAGCGGCGCGACCGAGGCGCTGGGCGCGGCCATTCTCGCCACGGTCTCGCCCGGTGACGAGGTGATCATTTTCACCCCCGCTTATGACAGTTATGCGCCGATGATCCGCCGTGGCGGCGGGGTCGTTCGCGAAGTCGCGCTGCAACCGCCCGAATGGCGCATCGACGAAGCGGTGCTGCGGGCGGCGTGTAGCGCGCGCACCAAGGCGATTATCTTCAACAATCCGCAAAACCCAACCGGGCGATTGTTCGAACGCAGCGAACTTGAGGTGGTGGCTCGGGTGGCGGTCGATCACGACCTCATCGTCATCAGCGACTAGGTCTGGGAGCATGTCATCCTTGGCCCTCCCCGCACGGGGGAGGAGGACCGTTCGGCGCAGCCGGATAGTGGAGGGGGCGTGGTGCAGGGATCGTCCCCCCCTCCGTCGGCGCTTCGCGCCGCCACCTCCCCTTCCAAGGGAGGATTCACGCCGCTGGCAAGCCTGACCGGAATGGCCGAGCGGGTGATCAAGATTGGTTCGGCGGGCAAGATCTTTTCGATGACGGGGTGGAAGATCGGCTGGATCGCGGCGCCCGAACCGCTTGCGTCGGTAACTGCTCGGGCACACCAGTTCATGACCTTTTGCAGCGCGCCCAACCTTCAATGCGCGGTCGCCTTTGGAATGGCGGAAGGCGATGCGTGGCTGGTCCCGATGCGCGCTCGCTTCGAACGCGCCCGCGACCGCATGACCGCTGGGCTCGAAGGCGCCGGCTATCGGGTCCTGCCGGCAACCTCCACCTATTTCCTGTGCGTCGATCTGGCCGCGTCGGGGATTGCGTTGGGCGACGAGGATTTTGCGGCGATGGCGGTCGAGCAGGCGGGTGTGGCGGTGGTCCCGATCTCGGTTTTTGCCGAGGCCGACAAGCCCACTCATCTAGTCCGGCTGTGTTTCGGCAAGAGGGACGAAACGATCGATGCCGGAGTCGCGGCGATGGCGCGGGCGAGGGAGATTGCGCAATGAGCGGCGTTCGGGATGACGCCTGTGACGTACTTGCGGCACTTGGCGTTGCAAGTGCGGGCGACCTAGCCAGCTTCTCGCCGATCGACGGCAGCGAGATCGGCCGAGTGGCGACCGGCGATCCGAGTGCTGCTGTGGCCCGCGCGCAAGCAGCGTTCGCGCAGTGGCGCATTGTGCCCGCACCGCGGCGGGGTGAGCTGGTGCGCTTGCTCGGCGAGGAACTGCGCACCGCCAAGGAGCCGCTGGCCCGGCTGGTGACGCTCGAGGCGGGCAAGATCGTTTCCGAGGGCCTTGGCGAAGTCCAGGAGATGATCGACATTTGCGACTATGCAGTCGGCCTCTCGCGTCAGCTTTATGGCCTGACCATCGCCAGCGAACGGCCCGAGCACCGGATGATGGAACAATGGCACCCGCTCGGCCCGGTACTGGTCATCAGCGCCTTCAATTTTCCGGTCGCGGTGTGGGCGTGGAACGCGGCGCTGGCGCTGGTCTGCGGCAATCCGGTGTTGTGGAAGCCAAGCGAGAAAACGCCACTGACCGCCGCCGCAGTCATGGCGCTTGCACAGCGCGCGCTCGACCGCTTCGGCGATGCGCCCACGGGCCTGCTCGAACTGGTTCAGGGTGGCCGCGACATTGGCGAGGCACTGGTCGACGACCCGCGCATCGCGCTCGTCTCCGCCACCGGTTCGACCGCCATGGGCCGCGCTGTCGGCCCCCGCGTCGCGACGCGCTTCGGCCGCTCGCTGCTCGAGCTGGGAGGCAATAATGCAATGATCGTCGCGCCCAGCGCCGACCTCGAACTGGCCGCGCGGGCAATCCTGTTCTCGGCCGCCGGCACTGCGGGACAGCGGTGCACGACGCTGCGCCGGCTGATCGTCCATGAGGATGTCGCGACCGCGCTGGTGGGGCGGCTGCGGACGCTGATCGAGCGCATCAAGGTCGGCGATCCGCGCCACGCCGACACACTGGTCGGCCCGCTGATCGACGGCAGCGCGTTTGACGCCATGGCCCGCGCTTACCCCGAGATCGAACGGGTTGAGGTCGGCAACGGCGGCCATTATGTGCGCCCCGCGCTGATCGAGGTCGATACCCAGGAAGGGCAAGTACTGACCGAGACCTTCGCGCCGATACTCTACGTGCTTCGCTACCGCGATTTCGCCGAGGCGATCGCGCTCAACAACGGCGTGCCGCAAGGCTTGTCGTCGGCGATCTTCACCACCGATCTGCGCGAGGCCGAGCAGTTCCTGGCGGCGGCGGGCAGCGATTGCGGCATCGCCAACGTCAATATCGGCACTTCGGGGGCGGAAATCGGCGGCGCGTTCGGCGGTGAAAAGGAAACCGGCGGCGGGCGCGAAAGCGGCTCGGATGCATGGCGCGCTTATATGCGGCGGCAGACCAATACGGTGAATTACGGGCGCACCCTGCCACTCGCGCAGGGAGTCCGCTTCGACGTTTGATCAGGCGCCGGTGGTCAGCGCCGCCCAAATCGTCGGTAGCTCTGCGACAAATTGCGCAAGAGCTTCGGGCATTAGCGGTTGCGAGATCAGATAGCCCTGACCGAGGTCGCAGCCGATGGCGCGCAGCACGTCGAGCTGGGCGCGGGTTTCAATACCTTCGGCGACCGCGACGATGCCGAGATTGTGGGCAAGATCGATGATCGCCTTGACCACGATCTGGGAATCCCGCGCGCTATCGACGTCGACCACGAACGCGCGGTCAATCTTGACCTGGGTGAACGGCAGCCGGCGCAGCTGCAGCAAGGACGAATAGCCGGTGCCGAAATCGTCGATGGCCAGGCCAATGCCCTTGATTCGGAAGCGAGTCAGCGTGTCCATCAGCTTGATCAGCGGCTGGGTTGCGCCTTCGGTCAGTTCGAGCACCAGTCGATCGGTCGTGACGTTGAACGAGCGGCACAGTCGCTCGACGATATCGGGAAAGTCGAGGTGCTGGAGGCTGAGCGCCGAAATGTTGAAGGCGACGCTGGTGTCGATGCCCTCGCTTTTCCACGCGTTCAATTGCTCGAAGATGGTCGTCAGCCCCCAGATCGAGAGCTCGTCGATCCAGCCATTTTCTTCGGCGACGGGAATGAACCGGGAGGGTTCGATCAGGCCGACATCGGGATCGTTCCAGCGCACCAGCGCTTCGACCCGGACCAGCGAACCGTCGCGCAGCGACACCTTGGGTTGATAGGCCATGTGCAGGCCGCCCGACGCCAAAGCACGCTCGAACGCACGCAATAATTGGCCGTCGTCCGCTGCGGTCATGCCACCAATTGGCTCTTCAGATCGGACAACGTGCGCTCGAGGATGTCGGCCCGCATCGGCTTTTCGATCGGTCCGGCCATGGTCAGGCCCAACGCCTCACCAAGGCGGAAGGCCGATTCCAGGACTCGCCGGTCGAATCCGCTGACGATCAGCACCGGGGCTGCATATTGCTGCTCGGCGAGGAAGCGCAGTAGTTCGACTCCGTCCATCCCCGGCATGCCGAGGTCAAGCGCGACCAATTCCGGCCGCTGCTCGAGGAAACGAGCGCGGAAAACATGGTCTTCGGTGGTGACTTCAGGGGAAAAACCAGTGTCTTGAGCGATTGCGGCCAGAAATTCGCCCAGCTGCGGTTCGTCATCGATCACCAGCAGTCGCGGCATGGGCATGGCTCCGACCTTACTCCTCCCATCCGCCGACGGTGATGACCGGCGCTTCGTTAATGAAACGCTCTTTTAACCCTATTGTCCAATATTGTCCGGTGATGGCGTGCGTTTTGCGCCCTATCCAAAAGGACCGCGCGATGTTCGCAGCACTGATCCGTCGCAAAAAGGCCAATCCGTTCCTCGGCGACGCCGATGCCGCGTTCGAATCGACCACCGTTTCGCTGACCACTGCAGTGCCGCGCCCGCTCGAGCAGCGCGACGACGATCGGGTGTCCCCATTCCTGCGCGGCGGCAGATTGTTTGATGCCGACGGCAATCCGCAGCCGATTAAAGTGATGAACATGTCAGCCGGCGGCTTGATGGCGGCGATGGACCAAATCCCCGAGGTCGGCAGCCAGGTCCAGATCGAATTGTTCGCCCAGAAGATCCCGGCCAGCGTGGTGTGGACCAGAGCCGACATGGCGGGGGTCAAGTTCGATCACAATGTTGACCTTGGCGAGCTGCTTGCCGGGCGCAAGCCGCGCCACGGTTTCCGCGCCCGCCCGCCGCGGTTGGAAATCCCGTGCAAGGCCTCGGTGCGCATCGGCAAGACCTATTATACGGTCGACGTTCACGACATATCGCTCGGCGGGATGAAGGTCGAACCGATCGAGGAATATTGCGTCGGCAAGTCGGTGACCGTGGTCGTCGAAAGCCTCAAGCCGGTCAAAGGCGAGGTGCGTTGGTATGCCGATCGTCGGGCCGGAATCGTCTTCGACCAGCCGCTGTCTTTCGAGGAATTGAGCGAATGGGTTGGGAAGCGGCTAGAAATGGCCAGCCTCAAGGCGTCTTATCAAGGCGGTTGAGCGTCCCTAGATACTGGGCTCGCAATTACGGGAGTGAGCCCATGGCCGAAAATGTCGCAATCCTTGCTGGTGGATGTTTCTGGTGCACCGAGGCGGTGTTCCTCGACGTCGTCGGGGTCGAACAGGTCGAAAGCGGCTATATCGGCGGCTCGAGCGAGGAGCCGGCCTACAAGCAGGTGTGTGGCGGGGACACCGGCCATGCCGAGGCAATCCGCATCACCTTCGATCCGGCGCAGCTGAGCTACGACGATCTGCTCGATATCTTCTTCGCCACCCACGACCCGACTCAGCTCAACCGCCAGGGTAATGACGTGGGCACGCAATACCGTTCGGCGATCTTCCCGCTCAATGAGCAGCAGGAGGCCGCGGCCAAAGCGGCGATCGAGCGCGCCAATGCCGACCAGGGCGGCCGCATCGTGACCACCATCGAGCCGGCCTCGACGTGGTGGCCGGCCGAGATCGATCATCAGGATTATTGGGCCCGCGAAGGCCAGAACAATCCCTATTGCCTGGCGATCATCCCGCCCAAGCTGCAGAAATTGCGCAAGAGCTTTCAGGCGCGCACGCGCAGCGCCGGCGCCTCCGTCTAATTGCGAGCGATTAATCCCGAGCTGAGGCGCGCCGCAGTCGGTCGTTGATCGCAGCGCCAAGACCGTCGCTGGGGATCGGCGCGACCGCGATGCGCGGCGTGGATGCGGCATCGGCGCGGTGTAGCGCGTCGAACAATCCCGCCGCCGCCGCGACCAGCGTGTCGCCCAGCCAGAGATCGCCGCGCACTGAACCAAAACCGATCAGATACTCGCCTTCGTCCGCAGTTTGGGCGTCAAGCCGGAGCGGTTTGGCGGGCGCATAATGGCTGGCCATCATGCCCGGCGCCTCGATCGCATCGCCGGTCGTCGCAACCGCCCCTTCGACTTCAATTGGCCCCGGACGAAGCAGCCGCAGCGCCCCGCCGGTGGCCGCGACGATGGTCGATTCCAGCCCGCGCTCGCTCGACCCGCCGTCGAGGATCAAGGCGATGCGCCCGCCAAGGCTGTTGGCGACATGGTCGGCGCGGGTCGGACTGATTGCGCCGCTGGCATTGGCGGACGGGGCGGCGAGCGGCCGAAGCGCGGCGCGCAGCAATGCCTGCATGGCGGGATGGGCGGGGACGCGCAGGCCTATGGTGGTAAGCCCGGCGGTGACGATTGCGGCGATGCGCGCACTCTCGCGCAGCGGCACCACCAATGTCAGCGGTCCCGGCCAATGGGCTTCGGCTAATGCGCGCGCGTCATCATCGAACACGCCAATCGCCTCGGCGGCGGCAAGATCGGGGACGTGGACGATCAGCGGATTGAAACTTGGTCGGCCCTTGGCTTCGTAAATGCGGGCGACGGCTTCGGCATTGGTCGCATCGGCGGCGAGGCCGTAGACCGTCTCCGTCGGCACCGCGACCGGCTGTCCAGCCAGGATCAGGCGCGTCGCGGCGGAGATTCCGGCGACGTCGGCGGTCATGATCTGAGTGTCGATTGGCGGCATTGCCGCGCGCTAGCCGATCGCGGCCGAGGCGAACAGCTTCAGGCCGGTTCGGTAAGCACCGCCGGGTCGATCCCGAGCCGATGCATTCGCGCGCGGATGCTGGGCAATTCTTCGGTCATGAAGCGATTGCGTTCGACCTCGCGCAGGCGGGCGCGGGCGCCGGGGGCGACGAACATGCCGACGCCGCGCTTGACCAGGATCAGGCCCTCGTCCTGAAAGCCCTGATAGGCCTTGGCCACAGTCAGCGGATTGGCTTGCTGGTCGGCGGCCAGCGCACGGACCGACGGCAAGGCATCGCCGTCGCCATATTGGCCGGCCAGGATCGCGTCGGCGATAACCTCGCGCAGGCGAACGTAAACGGGCTTTTCGTGTGAGGTTCTAAGCGTCATGCTGCAATAATACAGCTAATCGCAATCAGTTCAAATCATTTTTCTTTTTCGGGGGCCACCCAGTTTCGCCAGACTGTCGCGAGGGGCGCGCGGGGGCGCTCCTCAAGCTCGCGGCCAGGAGTGCCGAGAAAGATGAATCCGGCGATTCGCTCGCCGGGTCCGCAAAATGCCAAGCGAACCCGCTCCGAATAGGCCGCCCAGCCGGTCAGCCAACTGCCGGCATAGCCCAAAGCATGGGCGGCATGGAGGATGTTCATGGCCGCCGCGCCGCACGACAATTCCTGCTCCCACAACAGGATCTTGTGATCGGCGATGGGAGCGGAAATGAGCACGACCAGCGCTTCGCCCTGATGCGCGAATTCATGCGCTTTCTCGAACTTGGCGGGCAAAGCGTCGGGTTCGTCCTCGGCCAGGGCTGCGCGCAGTAAACCGTCAAGGTCGTCGCGCTGATCGCGCGCGACGGTCACGAACCGCCACGGGAACAGCTTGCCGTGATCGGGCGTGCGCGCGCCAATGGTCAGGATTTGCTCGAGCTCGTCGGCATCGGGGCCGGGCGCGACCATCTCCCGCGGGCGGGCTGATCGCCGGGTCAGGAGCAGGGACAAGATCGAGGAACGGTCGTTGAGCATCGACGAATGGCATTAGCGTGCCTAACCCAACTTTACACCCGGCGAAGTGGCGCTAGTGTCCCTGACCGGACAGGAGAGGGGCCGCTGCTTCCCGCGCGGCCGTGCCAAGGAGTAGAACAAGCATGGTCGACACCCCGACCGCGGACAATCCGCGCGAGCCGGACATCAGCCACGAAAACCCCGCCGACAAGGGTGAATGGTTTGGCCACCCGCAACAACTTGCGCGGCTGTTTTCTACCGAGGCCATGGAGCGCTTTGGCTATTACGGCATGCGCGCCCTCCTGACGCTCTATCTCGCGCAGCATTTTCTGTTTTCGGACCAGACGACGACCGGCCTGTACGGGGGTTTCACGGCGCTGGTCTATCTGACGCCATTGATCGGCGGCTTGCTCGCCGACCGCATTCTTGGCGCCAAACGCTCGGTCAAGTTCGGCGCGATCCTGATGAGCCTGGGCTATCTGACATTGTGCTTCGGCGGTCAGCCGGCCAAGCCTTTCGCGACTATCGACGGCCAGCGTTACGAGGTCGTCCAGCAAGGTGCTGGCGATGCCATGAAGCAGTTCGTCGTCGACGGCGATCAGCAACTCCAGATCCGCGGCAACGACGACAAGACCGTCTCCCTTCTGGCTCCCGACGGCAGAGTCGCGCGCCAGATCGGGGAAGGCGGATTCGCGCCGGGCGGAGAGCGCAACCCGATGTCGGTCTTCCTGCTGCTCATTGGGCTTGGCCTGGTGGTCATCGGCAACGGCTTTTTCAAACCTAATATCTCGACCATTGTCGGCTCGCTCTACAAGGACGGCGACCGCCGCCGCGACGCCGGGTTCACCATCTTCTACATGGGAATCAATCTCGGCTCTTTGTTCTCGCAAATCCTGTGTCCGCTGCTTGCGGTCGGGATGGGCAGCTGGGGCGGACTTGGCTGGTGGGCGGGCTTTGCGCTCGCCGCTGGCGGGATGCTGGTGTCGTGGCTGCTGTTCCAGTTCGATGGCGGCAAGCTCGACGGCTATGGCGAGCGTCCGGCGGATGCGCCGACCAACCGCGACATGCTAGTCTATGGTGGCGCGATCCTGGCGCTGCCGGTGGTCTATTTCCTGTTCACCAACCTGATGAATTACGTAAAGCCCGCCGCCGGCTCGGGCATCGTCGGCTATTTCGCGACGCTTCCGATCATGGGCAAGATCATGTTCGCGACCTTCCTGGTTTCCGTCCCCGCGATCCTCACCTGGTCGTGGATCAAGGGCACCCGCCAGGAATTCCAGATGATGGTGGCGGCGATGGTGCTGATCACCTTCAACACCGTATTCTGGACGTTGTTTGAGCAAGCGGGGTCATCGCTGACCTTGTTTGCCGACCGCAATACCGACCTTAGCGTCGGCGGGCTGTTCAGCATTTCCGCCGGGCAGACGCAATTCTTCAACGCCGCGTTCATCGTGCTGTTGGCGCCGCTTTTCTCGATGCTGTGGAACAGCCTTTCGCGAAGAGGGATCGAGCCGACCATTCCGGTCAAGTTCGGGATTGCGCTGGTTGGCGTTGGCGCGGGCTTCCTGTTCCTGGTCTGGGGCACGAAGTTCGCCGGGCCCGATTTCAAGGTCGCCTTGTGGTGGCTGGCGGGGCTTTATCTCATCCATTCGATCGCCGAATTGTGCATTTCGCCGGTCGGTCTCAGTATGATCACCAAGCTGTCGATCGCCCGCATCGTGGGGTTGATGATGGGCGTGTGGTTCCTGTCGATTGCGGTCGCCCAATATGTCGCGGGTCTGGTCGCCCAGGTGGCGTCGGTCGAAACCGTCGGTGGGCAGGTGACCAACCTTCAGGTCAGCCTGCAGACCTATGTCGGCGTGTTCACGAAAATTGGCTGGGTCGCGATCATTATCGGGGGCGTGCTCCTGCTCCTCTCCTGGCCACTCAAGAGGTTGATGCATGGCGTTAAGTAAGACACTTGTTGCGCTGACTCTGGCGGCTGCGCTGCTTCCCGGCTGCGCTGCGGTCCAGTCCAAGCCCAAGGCGGCCCCGGCGGTGCGGATTGATGCCAATCCGTTCCCCTCGACCTATCAGCGCTACCCCGGTGCGCTGACCGTCGTTCGCCATGCTACGGTGTTTGACGGCGACGGTCGGCGGATCGATGATGGCACGGTCGTTTTCGGCGATGGCGTGATTAGCGCGGTCGGCGGGCCGGAGCTTGCTAGCCCCGCCGGCGCGGTCGAAATCGATGGCACCGGCAAATATCTGACGCCCGGCGTGATCGACATTCACAGCCACCTCGGCGTCTATGCCTCGCCGGGCAATTCGGCCTCGTCCGATGGCAATGAGGCGACCTCCCCGGCACGGCCTGAAGTGTGGGCCGAACATAGCGTGTGGCCGCAGGATCCGGGGTTCAGCCGAGCCTTGATCAATGGCGGCATCACCAGCCTGCAAATCCTGCCCGGCTCGGCCAATCTTTTCGGCGGTCGCTCGGTCACGCTCAAGAATGTCGCGGCACGGACCGCGCAGGGTATGAAATTCCCCGGTGCTCCCTACGGCCTCAAGATGGCGTGCGGCGAAAATCCCAAGCGCGTCTATGGCTTCAAGGGCAATATGCCGGCCACGCGCATGGCCAATATCGCTTATGCCCGCGGCGTGTGGATCAAGGCCCAGGCTTATAAGCGCAAGTGGGACAAATATAATCGCAACGGCGGCGATATGCCCGAACGCGATCTCGCCATGGACACGCTGATGGGCGTTTTGAACGGTGAAATCCTGATCCAGAACCACTGCTATCGCGCCGACGAAATGGCTCAGATGATCGATATGGCGAAGGAATTCGGCTACAAGATCACGACCTTCCACCACGCCGTCGAAAGCTACAAGATCGCCGATGTGCTGGCCGCCAACGGCATCTGTTCGGCGATGTGGTCCGACTGGTACGGCTTCAAGATGGAAAGCTATGACGCGATCAAGGAGAATATTCCCTTGGTCCACAATGCCGGCGCCTGCGCAATCGTCCACAGCGATGACGCCAACGGCATCCAACGGTTGAACCAGGAAGCCGCCAAGGCGCTCGCCGACGGCCACCGCGCCGGCATCAACATTGCCGACGAGGTCGCCTGGACCTGGCTCAGCAGCAATCCCGCCAAGGCCATGGGCATCTATGCCATGACCGGCAGCCTGACCCCCGGCAAGATGGCCGATGTCGTGCTGTGGAATGGTAATCCGCTGAGCAATTATACGCGCCCCGAACGGGTGTGGATCGACGGCGCGGAAATGTTCGACGCCAATAATCCGTCCAAGCGCCCGGTCAGCGATTTCGAGCTTGGCCAGCCCGGCGAAGGAGACGTCAAGTGAAGCGGCTTCTGACCAGCGTCGCGTTTGCGGCAATCGCTTTTGCCGCCCCGGCCCAAGCTCAGGATATGGCGATCACGAACGCCACCGTGGTCATCGGCGATGGCGGCGAGCCGATCAGGGGCGGCACCGTGTTGGTGCGCGGCGGCAAAGTGGTCGCCGCCGGATCGGGCGTTGCGGTACCTGCGGGCATGACTACAATCGACGCGACCGGCCGCTGGGTCACGCCGGGGCTGGTCGTCGCCGTCACCGATGTCGGACTCTACGACGTCGAAGGAGTCGAAGAGAGCAACGACGCCAGCGCGCGCGGCTCGCCATTCAACG
>JBDSEL010000034.1:0-26970 GCA_039920065.1 Sphingomicrobium sp.
CCGCCGACGCGCCGGCGATCGCGAGCAGCAGGATGATCAATATTGCGGTCGGGCGGCGAAGCATCGCGCCGCTTTTGGCGATAACGGCGTGGAAATCCAAGCGGCTTGTCTCTATCGGCCCCAAAGATGAGCAACGCGACCGACGACAAGCCACTCACCTATGCCGACGCCGGGGTCTCGATCGACGCCGGAAATGCCTTGGTCAAGGCCATTGGCCCGGCAGCCAAATCAACCTCGCGACCTGGTGCCAATGTCTCGCTGGGCGGGTTTGGCGGCCTCTTCGATCTCAAGGCTGCGGGCTATGACGATCCCCTGCTCGTCGCCGCCAATGACGGCGTCGGCACCAAGCTCAAGCTGGCCATCGACAGCGGTCGCCACGATGGCGTCGGCATCGATTTGGTCGCGATGTGCGCCAACGATCTGGTCGTCCAGGGCGCCGAGCCATTGTTCTTTCTCGACTATTACGCCTGCGGTAAGCTCGACCCCGACATTGCGGCTCAGGTCGTCGAGTCGATCGCCGAGGGATGCCGCCAGGCGGGTTGCGCGCTGATCGGCGGCGAAACCGCGGAAATGCCGGGCATGTACGCGGCCGAGGATTATGACCTGGCCGGCTTCTGCGTCGGAGCGGTCGATCGGGCCAAGGTGCTGACCGGCGAGGCCATAGCTGGCGGCGATGTCATCTTGGGGCTGGCCAGCAGCGGGGTTCATTCGAACGGCTTTTCGCTTGTCCGGCGGATTATCGAGCGCGAAGGCTGGGCCCTCGATAGCGCTTTGCCGGCGACCGGCGGCCAGACGCTCGCCGAGATCCTGCTGACCCCGACCAAAATCTACGTCCGCTCGCTGCTGCCGTTGGTCCAGCAGGGTCGCATAAAGGGCCTTGCCCATATCACCGGCGGCGGCCTGCTGGAGAATATCCCGCGCGTCCTGCCGGCCAACGCCCACGCCATTGTCGAGGCGGGGAATTGGGAGCTGCCCGCGATCTTCGCTATGCTTCAATCGGGCGGCGCGGTCGATGCGGGGGAAATGGCGCGCACGTTCAATTGCGGCATCGGCATGGTCGTGATCGTCGCCGCCAGCGAAGCCGAGAGCGTCCGCGTCGCGCTGGAGGGCGCCGGCGAGATCGTCCACACCGTCGGGCGGATCGAGGATGGTGAGCGCGGCTGCACCGTCTCCGGCCCAGCGGGCAGCTGGCAATCGGCGACGGAGTGGTCGCAAACCTACCATGGCTGATCCACGGCAGGTCGCGGTCCTGATTTCGGGGCGCGGCAGCAATATGCGCGCGCTGGTCGAGCATGCGACCGGCTTTGACGTCGCTTTGGTGGCGTCCAACAAGCCCGACGCCGAAGGATTGGACTGGGCTCGTCAACGCGGGCTCGCCACCTGGGCCGAACCGAGCCAGGGCGTCGAGCGCGCCGAATTTGACCGCCATCTTGGCGATGCGATCGAGGCCGCAGGCGCCGGCACCGTCGCGCTGGCCGGTTACATGCGCATCCTCTCGCCCGGATTCGTGCAGCGGTTTGCCGGACGGATCGTCAACGTCCATCCCTCGCTGCTGCCCAAGTACAAGGGCCTCGACACCCACGCGCGAGCGATTGCGGCGGGCGAAACGATGAGCGGCTGCACCGTCCACCTCGTCACCGAACTGCTCGACGATGGTGAAATCCTGGGCCAAGCCGACGTTCCGATTGTCCCCGGCGATACGCCAAAAGCCCTTGCCCAACGCGTACTCGCGGCCGAACATGCGCTCTATCCGCAAATATTAGGAAAGTTTGTCAGCCGGTGATCGACCCCAAGCCCGAAACCGAGGCCAAGGCCCGCCGCCGCCGCTGGATCGGCCTTGGCGAAACCATTGCCGTTCTCGCGCTGATCATCTCCGCGCTCGGCCTTTACAATGGCTGGCAAAGCAGCCGCAGCGGTCCGACCGAAGTGATCGAGAAAAAGAGCGCCATTCCGCTCGTCCTGCGAGGGACCGTTGAGCGCGGCGGCAAGGCCATCAGCCTGATGCCGGTTGAGCCGTCCCACGCCCTCGAATCGGCGGCGCTGACCTTGCCCAATGGCCAGACGCTCGAACTCGGCAGCAATGGCCAACTTGACGCCGACGATCTTGCCGGAGCACTCGGCAAGGACATCAGCCGCAAGGGTAACGGCAACGTCCGCGTCCGCCTCGCCGCTCAATATGTCGAGGCTGGCCAGGAACGCTCGGCAACGCGCACCTACGTCTTGCGCTTTCGCTGGGAAGGCGGCGGTCTGTTCGACGATACCGAACTGCGTTTCACCGGCCTGTCGCGCGCCTGATCGCGCCTTGGCGCTGGACAGCGCGGCAATTGTCTGGCGCATAAGCGGCCATGTCGCCGACCCATATCCTCATCGGCTTTGCCATCCTCGCGGCGGAATTGTTCACGTTGCTGCGCGCAATCCTGCGCCCCAATCGCGAGCCGGCCGCGCGCCTCGCCTGGGTGATCGTCATCCTGTTCATCCCGATCATCGGCATCTTCCTCTATTTTCTGCTTGGCGAGACCCGGCTGAGCGAGCGGCGCCGCTTTCGCGGCAAGACAATCGAGGACGGGCTGCCGCGTCCGCCCGGTGATCGTGAAGCGATGAAACGTCTGGGCGAAGGGCGTCACGACGCGCCGTTCGCGCTTGCCCGGACAATCAATCGGCTCAACCCGACCGGCGGCAATCGCGCCCACCTTGCCGCCGACAGCGATGCGGCGATCGACGAAATGTGCGCCGATGCCGATGCCGCGCAAGCAACCGTCCACGGCTGTTTCTATATCTGGCTCGACGATTCAAACGGCCTCAAGGTCAAGGACTCCTTCATTCGTGCGGCGCAGCGCGGGGTCAACGTTCGGGTACTGGCCGACGCGCTCGGCTCCTATCGCCTGATCCGGTCCGGCCATTGGAGCGATTTACGCGCTGCCGGGGTCGATGCGCGGGTCGCCTTGCCCGTCGGAAGCCTGCTCATGACCTTGGTGCGCGGGCGCATTGACCTGCGCAATCACCGCAAGTCGCTGA
Organism: Sphingomicrobium sp.; assembly: GCA_039920065.1. GTDB lineage: Bacteria > Pseudomonadota > Alphaproteobacteria > Sphingomonadales > Sphingomonadaceae > Sphingomicrobium. The sequence goes on from JBDSEL010000034.1 coordinate 3,016, forward strand.
TTGTCGACAATCGCGTCGCCTGGGTTGGCAGTCAGAATGCTGCCGACCCCGCGTTCGCGATCAAAGCGGCATTCGCGCCGTGGGTAGATATCATGACTCGCTGGGAAGGCCCGGTGGCACAACATTGCCAATTCCTGTTCGTGTCCGACTGGATGAGCGAGGGCGGCCAGGATTTGACCGCATTACTCAAGGCCGCGCCGCCCGCGCGTGTCGGCCGGGCCATCGCGCAGGTCATCGGAACTGGGCCGACGTTGCGGTTCGACGCCATGCCCAACACTTTCAACGAGCTGATCCACTCCGCCCGCCACGAGCTGGTCCTGACCACGCCCTATTTCGTGCCCGACGAGCAATTGTTGTTCGCACTGACCTCGGCCGCCCGGCGCGGCGTCCGGACGATCATGGTGGTGCCGCGGCGGATCGACAGCCGGATCGTCGCCGCGACCTGCAAAAGCTATTTCGGCGACCTCGTCGAGGCCGGGGTCGAACTCTACCGCTACCGCCCGGGCCTGCTCCACGCCAAGACCATGATCGTCGACAATTCGATCGGCTTGATCGGCTCGGCCAACCTCGACCGGCGCAGCTTCGAGCTCAATTTCGAGAACAACATCCTGTTCGCGGATGAAGACTTCGCCCGCACTGTCCGCGCGCGTCAGGACAGCTACATTGGCGAAAGCGATCGCGTGTCCATGGCCGACATCCAGGCCTTCACCCTCGGCGACCGGATTTGGAACAATTTCGTCGCCATGATGAGCCCGCTGCTGTGACGACAGAGATTGAAGCTCGCCACCGAAAGACCATGGCCTAACGGGGCTCAGCCAACGACTTCATCATCGTTGAAGAAATAGGCGATCTCTATCTTGGCATTGTCGTCGCTGTCCGAGCCGTGGACCGAATTGGCCTCGATCGATTCGGCAAAGGTCTTGCGGATCGTGCCCTCGGCGGCGTCGCTGGGGTTGGTTGCGCCCATGATGTCGCGGTTGCGCTTGACCGCGTCTTCGCCCTCGAGCGCCTGGACGACGACCGGGCCCGACGTCATGAAGGCAACCAGATCGTTGAAAAAGGGACGCTCGCGGTGGACCGCGTAAAAGCCCTCGGCCTGGTCCTTAGTCATCTGGATGCGCTTCGAGGCGACGACGCGCAGGCCGGCATCCTCCAGCATCTTGGTCACTGCGCCGGTCAGGTTGCGGCGGGTGGCGTCGGGCTTGATGATCGAAAAGGTGCGGGTCAGCGCCATTGGGTAAGCTCCAGCGATGTAAGGAATGGGATTCGCAGCGCCGACTAGCCGCGCAGCCTCCAAGCTTCAAGCCTTGTGGACCCACTTCCCGCTTTCATTGGCCCAGTATCGCCGATCGACGCCCTCGCGGCCCGACAATAGCTTCCACGCCAAGCGCGCGCCTTCGACCACGTCGCCGCCGAACAAATAGAATGCGCGGTCGAAGCTCAAGGCTGATTCGCGCCACTCGCCATCGACGATCAGCATATTGCGGGCGACGTTGGGGGCATCTTCGCTGGTCGAAAGCAGCACCGGTTGCCGGGCGTCGTCGACTCCGCCGGCAAGGCCATGGGGAAGGAAGCCGTCGGCCCCTTCGGTCCACAACAGACGGTCGAGCCGGGCGAGCTGCGCTTCATCGCCAGAGACGATCAGCAGCCGCTGATCGGCGGCGACCACGCGCGCAGCGATCGAGGCGATGACGGCTTCGGCGGGTTGTTCACCAAGCTGGTAGAAATCGACCCGCACCCGTTGCCGCTCCTAGCGTTCGCACACCTCGGCGACATAATCATCGATCAGTCGCACGCCAAAACCGGTCGCCCCCTTGTCGGCGGTGGCGGTGGCCTTGTCCGCCCAGGCCTTATTGGCCATGTCGATATGGGCCCACGGCATACCCTTGTCGACGAAGCGCTGGATGAACTGCGCCGCGGTGATCGAACCGCCCTCGCGCGGGCCGACGTTCTTCATGTCGGCAATCGGCGAATCGATCAGCCGGTCGAAGGCGTCGCCCATCGGCATCCGCCACAAACTGTCGCCCGAGGTCTTGCTCGCGGCCATCAATTGCCCGGCCAACTTGTCGTCGTTCGAGAAGAGTCCCGCCATTTCGAAACCCAAGCTGACCAGGATCGCTCCGGTCAGGGTCGCGAAATCGATGATCGCGCGCGGCTGATACTTCTGCTGAACGTAGGTGATTGCGTCGGCGAGGACGAGGCGGCCCTCGGCATCGGTATTGATGACTTCGACGGTTTGTCCGGACATCGAGGTGACGACATCACCCGGGCGCTGGGCATTGCCGCCCGGCATGTTCTCGACCATCCCGCAGATCGCGACGACATTGGCCTTGGCCTTGCGCAGCGCGAGGGTCTTCATGGCCCCGACCACGCCGCCGGCGCCGCCCATGTCCCACTTCATCTGTTCCATGTTCTGGGCCGGCTTGATCGAAATGCCGCCGGTGTCGAAGGTCACGCCCTTGCCCACCAGCGCGAGCGGCTTTTCATCGCCGCCGCCGTTCCACTTGAGGATCAGCATCCGGGCTTCGCGCACACTGCCCTGGGCAACGCCGAGCAGCGCGCCCATGCCGAGTTTCTCCATCGCCGCGCGATCGAGCACTTCGAATTCCAGCCCGATGCCGTCGAGCGACTTTCTGACCCTCTCGACGAAGCTTTCGGGGTAGATGATGTTTGCTGGCTCGGTGACCAGTTCGCGGGTCAGCGATACACCTTCGTAAACCGGGGCCCAACGCTCGTTATAGCGCTTCTGGGCGCCTTCGGCAGCGCCGGTAATGACCACTTCGCGCAAGGTCGGCTTGAGCTTGTCCTTGAGCCGCGTCCGATAGACATCGAGCCGCCACGAGCGGAGTGCCGCGCCGAGCCCGACCCGCGCCGCGCCGTCGGCGTCGAGGCCAAGCCCGCTGACGTCGATCACGGCGGTCTTTTCCCCCGATGTCAGGAGGCGCGCGACCGCAGTTCCGCCAATCTTCTCCGCCGCGTCGCCCGAAATGCTGGCCTCCTTGCCGGCGCCGACGATGATCACCCGGCGCGGCGTTCCCGCGACATCGACGAAATGTTCGGCGGTGGCCTCAGACTCGGCCTCGAACCGTTGACGATCGAGGCCGGCGGCGACGGTGCCGGCGGAGGCGCCGAGCGCGGCTAAACCCGCGCGGCCCTTGCCGGCGAGCGGCAGAACGAGCGCGAATTCACCCTCGGGCCGCTCGGCGGCGAAACGAATCTTCATGCGTGAATGTCCTTCGGGAAACGGGTTGCGGGCCTCTTAGAAGCGAACGCATCGCAACGCAAAATGATCACCCAGGCCGCGTCCCGGCGATTGTCGGTTCAGCTTGCCGGTGCAATAGGCGATGCTCAAGTGGGTCAGGAACTGGCGGGACATTCGGGGTTGAAGCGTAAATTTGCCTGGTGGAGCGCATTGCCGATGCTGCTGGTTCTTGCTGAACCCGCGCACGGTCAGGAGGCGGTCGCGAGCGACCCGCTTGCCCCGGTGCCCCCGCTTCCTGGCGCCGCAGCCGCCGGCGAGCGCATCGAATTCACCGCCGACCAGGTCGCTTACGACAACAATGGCGAAACCGTCACGGCGTCGGGCCGCGTGCGACTGAACCGCGACGGCAATTTCCTCGCCGCCGATGAAGTCAGGTGGGACCGCAAAAGCGGCCAGGTCACCGCCCACGGCAATGTCGTGCTGGTTGATCCGCAGGGCGACAAGATCGTCAGCGACAATGTCGCCTTGAGTGATAGTCTGCGCGACGGAACGGTCGAAAATCTGCTCATCGTGCTCGAAAATGGCGCGCGCATTGCGGCTCGCCGCGCAACCCGCGCCAACGATGTCACGACGCTCGAAAACGCCATTTACTCGCCCTGCCCCGTCGCAACCCCCAACGGCTGTCCCAAGCGGCCAAGCTGGGCGATCGTCGCGGCGCGCGTGATCGACGATCCGGCGGCCAAGAAAATTCGCTTTGAAGGCGGACGACTGCAATTGTTCGGGATCGAGCTTCCGCTCATCCCCTTGTTCGCAATCGCTCAGGGCAAGGGCGGCGCAAGCGGCTGGATGGTCCCCAATTTCAGCTATTCGAGCCGCAAGGGTTTCGAAATCGCCGCGCCCTATCACTGGCAGCTCGGCCCCAACCGCGACCTTACCATCACGCCGCATGCGTACACCGCCGTTCTGCCGGCGATCGAAGGCAAATACCGCGAGCTCAACCGCCTTGGCGCCTATCAGATTGGCGGTTTCTTCACTTACGGGCGGATCGAGGATGCCGACAACGACACCATCGATGAAGGCAGCCGAAAGGACTTTCGCGCCTATGTCGAAGGCAATGGCAAGTGGCAGCTCGACCCGAATTGGAGCGTCACCAGCGCGATTCGGGTCGCAACCGACAAGACGGTCACCCGCCGCTACGACCTGACCAACGACGATCGCCTGCGCAATTTCGTCAACGCCGAGCGGATTACCCCCGATTCCTACGTCACTATCGCCGGCTGGGCCTTCCAGGGACTACGAGTAGACGATCGCCAGCGGTCGATGCCGATCGCCTTGCCGGCAATCGACGCGCGCTTTCGCTTCGCCAATGTAGCCGGTGGCACGGTCGAGGTCGAAGGCAATAGCCTGGCGATCCTGCGCCTAGATGGCCAAGATACGCAGCGCGCCTTCGCCAGTGCCCGCTGGGACATGCGGCGGCTAACCGGGCTCGGTCAGGAAGTGACCCTGACCGGCCTCGTCCGCGGCGACGTCTATCACACCGTCGATGCGATCGAGACGCTGATCCCCAGCTACCGCGGCCGCGATGGCTGGCACAGCCGACGCATCGCAGCGCTGGCGGCGGATGTCCAATGGCCATTTTCGGGGCCGTTGTTGGGCGGATTTCAACGATTGACGCCGCGGCTCCAGCTGGTGATCACGCCCAAAACCAACAACGTTGACATCCCCAACGAAGATTCGCGTTCGGTCGATCTTGAAGACAGCAATTTGTTCGCGCTCAACCGCTTCCCCGGATACGACCGGTGGGAGGATCAATCGCGCGTGACCTACGGCGTCGACTGGACGCTGGAACGGCCCAATCTCACGCTCACGACCAACGTCGGACAAAGCTATCGTATGGTCGAACGGGAATCGGTTTTCCCAGACGGAACAGGACTTACGGGTCGTTTCTCCGATATCGTCGGAAGAACCCGTCTGCGTTATGGCCGGTTCATCGACCTCAGCCACCGCTTCCGCCTCGACAAGAACAATTTCGACGTGCGCCGCAACGAAGTCGATCTCACGATCGGGTCGGACCAGACCTATGCCCAGCTGGGCTATCTCAAACTCAACCGCAACGTCGATGCTTCGATCGAGGATTTGCGCGATAAGGAGGAACTGCGCTTCGCCGCGCGTGTCCTGTTCGCGCGTTACTGGTCAGTGTTCGGCTCGACGGTCATCGACCTTACCGACAAGCGCGAGGACCCGCTGTCGCTGGCCGACGGCTTCCAGCTGGTTCGCGATCGCATTGGCCTGCTCTACGCCGACGAATGCCTCGAAATCGGTCTCACCTATCGCCGCGACCACGAGCGCATCGGCACCTTTCGCAACGGCACTACCTTCTCTCTGCACTTGGCTTTGAAGGGGGTTAGCCGCTAAGGCTGCGTTCAGTTGCCGCCGAGCATTCCAGCTGCCGACACACAGGTTTGAGAAACAAGGAATAATCCATCGTGCAAGAAGTTTTGCGAGCGGGTTCGACGCGCCTGATCTCGATTATCGCCGCGACCTCCGCAGTGCTCGCCAGCGCCGCAATCGCGCAGCAAGCGGTTACTCCGGCGACGCCGGAGCCAGTCAATAGTGCCAAGGCGCTGCGCCTGCCGACCGCACCGCAGCTGTTCGGCAGCGCGATGCCGTCGGTCATCAAGGCGACCGCGATCGTCAACAGCGACGTCATCACCCAGACCGACATCGATCAGCGGCTGGGTTTGCTGGCGATCGCCAATGATGGCGAGATTCCCCAGGGAGAATTGCAGACGTTGCGCGAGCAGATCCTGCGCAATTTGATCGACGAGACGCTGCAGATCCAGTCCGCCAAAGACAATGAGATCGAGATCAAGACCGCCGACGTCGACAAGGCGGTCGAGCGGATCGCCGGCGGGCTCAAGCAAACCCCGCTGCAGCTCGCCCAATTTTTGCAGAGCAAGGGCTCGTCGATCGAATCGATGCGCCGACAGGTGCTCGGCGAATTGTCGTGGCAGCGCCTCCAGCGCAAGAAAATCGAAAGCGGGATCAGCGTCGGCGACGATGAGGTGAAGGCCGTTATCGAGCGCATGAATGCGGCCAAGGGCACCGAAGAATATCATGTTGGCGAAATTTATCTGTCGGCGATCCCCGGCGCCGAAGCCCAAACGCTCGAAAACGCCAACCGCATCTTGCAGCAATTGCGCACCGGCGGCGCCTCCTTCCCCGGCTACGCCCGCCAATATTCAGAAGCCTCGACCGCAGCGGTTGGCGGCGACCTTGGCTGGGTTCGGCCTGAGCAAATGCCTGAGCCGCTCGCCGCCGCGCTTCGCCAGATGTCGCCCGGCGCGGTCAGCAACCCGATCGCGGTTCCCGGCGGGGTTTCGCTGGTCGCGTTGATCGATACCCGCCGAGTGCTCACCGCCGATCCGCGCGACGCCGTTCTGATGCTCAAGCAAGTGTCGATCAATTTTCCCAAGGGCTCACCCAAGTCGGTCGCTGAACCGCAGGTCGCCCGCTTCGCCGAGGCGGCGCGCAATATCGGCGGCTGCGGCGGCGCGGAGCGCATTGCCACCGAGTTCCGCGGTGAAGTGGTGCAGAGCGACCAGGTCAAGTTGCGCGATCTTCCGCCTGCGCTGCAGCAGGTCATCCTGCCGATGCAGGTCGGCCAGGCGACCCAGCCGTTCGGCTCGCTTGAGGAAGGCGTTCGGATCCTCGTCATCTGCGGCCGCGACGAAGGCACCGCGGGCGCGCCCAATTTCGATCAGATTTACAATCAAATGACTGAAGAGCGGATCAACGTTCGCTCACGCCGTTACCTGCGCGATTTGCGCCGCGATGCGGTGATCGAATTCCGGTAGGGCCGCTTTTAAGCTAGAGCGGACCCGATGAGCCGCCAGCTGCCAGCGCCGATCGCGATTTCACTCGGGGATCCGGCGGGGATCGGGCCCGAAGTGATCGCCAAATGCTGGGACAACCGGGCCGGTTTCGGCCTTCCGACTTTTGTCGCGGTCGGCGACCCGCGCGCGCTCGCCGCGGTCTGGGACGGGCAAATCGAGCTGATCACCGACTTGGCTGAAAGCGACCGCGTGTTCGATTTCGGCCTGCCGCTGCTGAAGCTCGAGGCGGCCGAGGAAGACACGCCCGGCCACCCCAGTATCGCCGGCGCCCATTGTTCGCTCGATTGCCTCGAACTCGCGGTAGGCTTGGCCCGCTCGGGTTCGGCCTCGGCCGTAGTCACCGGACCGGTGGCGAAAGAGCAGCTTTACGCCATTGGCTTCCAGCATCCCGGCCAGACCGAATTCGTCGCTGAACGCTGCGGCGTGTCCCCCGGCAATGTCGCTATGATGCTCGCCGGCCCGACCCTGCGTACGGTCCCGGTAACCACCCACCTCCCGCTGATGGAAGTCGGTGCGAGCCTGACCAGCGCGCTGATCGAATCACGTGGGCGAACCGTGCTTCGCGGGCTCCAGCGCAACTTTGGAGTTACCGAGCCGCGCCTGGCGATCAGCGGCTTCAATCCTCACTCCGGGGAAGGGGGGCTGCTCGGGACGGAGGAGGAGGAGATCATCCGCCCGGCGATTGCGGCGCTGGCGGCGGAGGGCTGGCGAGTGACCGGCCCGCATCCCGCCGACACCATGTTCCACCCCCGCGCCCGCGCCAAATATGATGCGGCCTTGTGCATGTATCACGACCAGGCGCTGATCCCGATCAAGGCGGTGCATTTCGACGAAGCGGTCAATGTCACTCTGGGCTTGCCGATCGTCCGCACTGCACCCGACCATGGCACCGCGTTCGACATCGCCGGACAGGACCGGGCCGATCCGCGCAACTTCGCCGCCGCGATCCGCATGGCCGCCAATTGCGCCGCGCTCCGCGCCGAGGCCGCTTGAACAGCAAGCTCGAGCCGCTGCGCGAAGTCATCGCGCGTCACGGCCTCAGCGCGAGCAAGGCGCTCGGACAGAATTTCATCCTCGACCGGCAGCTGCTGGCGCGCATTGCCGCGATTCCCGGCCCGCTCGACGGCGCGACGGTTTATGAAGTCGGGCCAGGTCCCGGCGGCCTGACCCGCGCGCTGCTCGACACCGGCGCCAACGTCACCGCAGTCGAGCGCGATCGCCGCTGCCTGCCCGCCCTCGCCGAGCTCAATGCTGATTTTCCAGGGCGCCTGACCCTGATCGAGCAGGACGCGCTCAAGATCGATGAGCCGACATTGCTCGGGCGCGACGTCCATGTCGTCGCCAATTTGCCGTATAATGTCGGAACGGCCCTGCTGCTGCGCTGGCTTGGCGCCGACTGGCCCCCGTGGTGGGCTTCGCTGACGCTGATGTTTCAGAAGGAAGTGGCCCAGCGCATCGTCTCCGCGCCGGGGTCGTCGGCTTACGGACGACTGGCGGTCGCGGTGCAATGGCGAGCGTCTCCGCGCCTGGCGATGACGGTCAGCCGATCGGCCTTCGTTCCGCCGCCCAAGGTGACCTCGGCGGTCGTCCACATCGTTCCCGCCGCAGCACCGCCGGGCGTCGACGGCAAGATCCTCGAAAAGCTGACCGAGGCCGCGTTCGGTCAGCGTCGGAAGATGCTTCGCCAGAGTCTCAAAGCCATGCCCGGCGCACTAGACGCGCTGGCCACGCTCGGCATCGACCCCGAGCGACGCGCGGAAACGCTGAGCGTCGACGATTACGTCGCGCTCACCCGCCTGCTGACCAACTGATCAGTTCTTCTTGGTGGTCGCGGGGCCGGGCTTGGCTTCGGCAACGACCGGGCCGCGAGTGATCGCCGCTTGCAATTGGGCGATTTGCGGGCAGGCCTTGGCACCGCACAAAGTCTGCAGCTTCTTGAGATTGTCTTGCGCCCGCGCCAGCGCGCCGAGCTGGGCCATGGCTTCGCCCTGAACGCCAATCGCATCGGCATCGTTGGGATCGAGCTCAAGCGCCTTGTTGGTCATCTTGATCGCCTTGCCGAACAATTGCTGGCGCTGGGCGACACGAGCGATGTCGATATAGGCAAAGCGGTTGCGTGGATCGACTGCGAGCGCGGTTTCAAGCAAATCCTCGGCCGTTTCGAACTTGCCGGCAGCGAGTGCCGCTTTGCCCTCGTTCTCAAGCGCAATCGATTGCGGCAGAATCTGGTCGTCGCCGCGCTGAGCACTGGCAGGAACTGCCAGTAGCAGGCCCGATAAACCAATCGCAAAAGCGCGCGTGAAGCCGGTCATAATCACTCTCCGTTGTCGCCTTTCGCCTAGCACGACCGCTTGAGCCGCGCGACGAAAAAGCCGTCAGTCGCGTCGTGGCCGGGCGTCAGCAAACGTCCGTCGCCTTCCGCGCGCCCACCAGCGATGGGCATGTCATCCCTAATCCACGATGAATGGCGGCGAAGGAAGTCGGCGATTTGCGCTGACCCTTCGCGGGACAGGATCGAGCAGACCGCAAAGACCAGGCGTCCGCCGGGTTTGACCAAGGGCGCGGCGATGTCGAGCAAATGGGCCTGCGTCGCGGTCAGCCGATCAAGCCGGTCGGGCGTCAGCCGCCAGCGTCCCTCGGGGTTGCGGCGCCAGGTGCCGGTGCCGCTGCACGGCGCATCGACCAGCACGCAATCGGTCGCGGCGGCCATATCGGCCAGCTCCTCGGTTTCGTTGGGCGGATTGAGCAGCCGGGTGACAATCGTCGCCCCGGCCCGCTCGGCGCGCGGCCCCAGTTGCGACAAGCGCGCACGATTGGTGTCGGTAGCCAGAATGGTTGCCTGAGGCGCGCCCGCGGCCATCGCCAGCGCCTTTCCGCCTGCTCCAGCGCACAGGTCGACGGCGCTTTCGCCATCGCTCAGCCCGCAGGCGAACGCGATCAACTGGCTGCCTTCGTCCTGAACCTCGACCAGGCCCTGGGCGAATGCCGGATGATCGTCAACCCGGGTCCCCGCTGGCAAGCGCAGTCCCAACGAACTCAACGGCGTCGCCGCTGCCTCGGGAAAGGCCGCGATCATGTCGTCGCGAGTAGTTTTGATCGCATTGATGCGAAGGTCGAGCGGTGCGCGCAGGGCGAGCGCGGTGATCTCGTCGGGGCCGACAAGTGGCGACAGCTCGGGCACGAGCCAGTCGGGGACGATGCCGGTTAGCGCTGGCACTTCGCCCTCGCCGAGGGCTGCAGGAGCGTGGACCGATCCGTCGAACAACTCGCTCATGCCCTCGACCGTCAGCAGCGACGATCGTCCATCGGTCGGCGCAATGGCGTTGCGGATCGCCTGGAACACCAGTTCGCGCACCGCGCGGCGATCCTTCGAGCCGGCATAGCGCCGCGTTTTGAAATAGCGCGTGACCAGCACGTCGGCGGGCGCACCATCGGTCTTGGTCGATGCGATGACCTGATCGAGGATATCGATCGCCGCTTGGGCGCGGGCCGGCGGCGTCATGGCCTAGCGCGTTGGATAATTGGGCGCTTCGCGCGTGATCGCAACGTCGTGGACGTGGCTCTCGCTCAACCCGGCATTGGTGATGCGGACGAAGCGCGCGCGCTGCTGCAGCAGGTCGATGGTCTGCGAGCCGGTATAGCCCATCGCGGCTTTGACCCCGCCGACAAGCTGGTGAATGATCTCGCGGACCGGGCCCTTGTAGGGGACCTGACCCTCGATGCCCTCGGGGACGAGCTTCAAATGATCCTGGATATCCTGCTGGAAATAGCGGTCGGCCGAGCCGCGAGCCATAGCCCCAACGCTTCCCATGCCGCGATAGCTTTTATAGCTACGTCCTTGATAGAGAAAGATTTCACCGGGAGCTTCGGCGGTTCCCGCAAGCAGCGAGCCGACCATGACAGTGGAGGCGCCGGCGGCCAGCGCCTTGGCGATATCGCCCGAAGTGCGGATGCCGCCATCGGCGATGATCGGTACGTCGGTGACCGCGCTCGCGGCCTCGAGGATGGCGGTCAATTGCGGCACTCCGACCCCAGCGACGATGCGCGTGGTGCAGATCGACCCGGGGCCAATCCCGACCTTGATCGCGTCGGCACCGGCATCGGCGAGTGCACGGGCGGCATCTGCGGTGGCGATGTTGCCCGCGATCACCTGGACTTCGTTGGACAGCTTCTTGACCCGCTCGACCGCCTTGCCGACGTCGACATTATGGCCGTGGGCGGTGTCGATGACGATGCAGTCGCAGCCGGCCTCGATCAATGCCGCAGACCGCTCGAACCCGCTGTCCCCAACGGTAGTCGCGGCGGCAACCCGCAGGCGGCCGTCCGAATCCTTGGTCGCGAACGGCGACGAAACCGCCTTTTCGATATCCTTGACGGTGATCAGGCCGACGCAATGATCGCCTTCATCGACCACCAGCAACTTCTCGATCCGGCGTTGGTGGAGGATTTTGCGCGCTTCGGCCTCGCTGGTGCCGGTGCGGACGGTGGCGAGATTGTCGCGAGTCATCAGCTCGCGCACCTTCTGGCGCGGGTTCTCGGCGAAGCGGACGTCGCGGTTGGTGAGGATGCCGGCGAGTTTGCCGTTCTGCTCGACGATCGGAATGCCGCTGATCCGGTGAACCTTCATCAGCTCCAGCGCGTCGGCCAGCGTCTCGTCGGGGCCCATGGTGATCGGATTGACAACCATGCCGCTTTCGAAGCGCTTGACCAGGCGCACCGCGGCGGACTGTTCCTCGACCGTCAGATTGCGATGAAGCACCCCGATCCCGCCCAATTGTGCAAGCGCGATCGCCATGTCGGCCTCGGTCACCGTGTCCATCGCCGACGACAGGATCGGGATGTTGAGCGGGATTGCCTTGGTCAGGCGGGTGCGGGTGTCCGCCTGGCTCGGCAGGACGGAAGATTCGAGCGGTTGGAGCAAGACGTCGTCGAACGTCAGCCCAAGCGGAATGTCGGATGCGGATTTGGGGTCGGCCATGCGCGCCTTTGGCAGGACAGGAGCGATTCGCCAAGGGGGCGTTAGCCTTGGCTCCGTTCGAGCAGCCGCTTGGCGGCGGCGATATGCATGCGTTCGATCATCTGATCCTCGAAGCGCGCCGCGCCGCCATCATAGGCCGCGATCAGGCGCTTTGCCCGCTCGATCTCGGCCGTGCTCGGGGCAAAGGCGGCATGGGCCGGGGCGACCTGCCGGGGATGGATCAGGCTCTTGCCGGTGAAACCGAGGCTCCTGCCCTGGCGCGCTTCGGCGCCGCACCCAGCTTCATCCTCCAGCCCGTTGAAGACACCGTCGAAGGCCGGAATCTCCGCAGCGCGCGCTGCAAGCACGATCCACTGCAGCGCCATTGCGACCGCACTGCGGTCGCCATCGATCGCGATGCCGAGGTCGGCACGAAGGTCGTTGGTGCCGGCGATCAGTCCGGTACTGACTTTCGCGATGCCCGGCGCTGCCAGAACCCCGGCTGCGGTCTCGATCATCGCCAGCACCGGCTTTGCTGTGGCGGCGGCGACAGCGGTGATAACTTCCGCGCTCGCCGCACGTGGGACAATCACATAATCCGCCTTGCTGGCCGCAACCGCCGCGCAATCGGCGTCGTGCCACTCGCTCCCCACGCCATTGACTCGGATCGCGACCGGCATCGGCCACGGCTCGCCAACCGCCTCCACTGCCGCTGCCCGCGCGTCGTCCTTGTCGCCGGGTTTGACCGCATCTTCGAGGTCGAGCGCGACGAAATCCGCCCCCGCCTGACGCGCCTTGGCGATCGCGCGCGGGTTGGATGCCGGCAGGAACAGCAGCGATCGTGCGGCCGAGATATCGCGCGCGTCGCTCATTTCGCCGGCTTGGCCGCCTCCGCCGCCATCCACGCGTGCATCTGTTGTTCGAGCACGTCGAGCGGCACCGCGCCCATCGCCAGGAAGGTATCGTGGAAGCCGCGCTTGTCGAATTTAGGGCCGAGCTTGCGTTCCGCTTCTTGGCGCAGGCGCAAGATAGTCATCTGGCCAAGCTTGTAGGACAAGGCCTGGCCGGGCCAGCTGATGTAACGGTCGACTTCGGTCTCGACCTCGTGGTCGGACAAAGCGGTGTGGCCAGCCAGATAGTCGATCGCTTGCTGGCGCGACCAGCCATAGCGGTGGATCCCGGTATCGATGACCAGCCGCGCGGCGCGCCACATCTCATAGCTCAGCTGGCCGAATTTCTCATAGGGCGTGCGGTAAATCCCCATCTCATTACCAAGCCATTCGGTGTACAGGCCCCAGCCCTCGCCATAGCCGGAGAAATAGAGGTTCTGGCGGAACGCCGACAGGCCTTTCTGCTCGACCGACAACGCCGCCTGGAAACTGTGACCGGGGGCGCATTCGTGAAGGGTCAGCGCGGGGATGTTGTAGAGCGGGCGGGTCGGCAGATTATAGGTATTCATCTGACAATTCTCGAGGCCGCCGCGCCCCGCGGTATAGAAGGGCGCGAGCGCATCGGGCACTGGAATGATGGTGAACCGCCGCCGCGGCAGAAGCGCGAAATTCTCCGCCAATTTGCCGTCGACACGCTTGGCGACATAGGACGATACGCCCATCAGCTCATCGGGAGTCTTGGCGAAGAATTGCGGATCGGTCTTGAGGAACTTGAGATAGTTCTCGAAGCTGCCTTTGAAGCCGCTGTCGGCCATCGTCTGGCGCATCGCCGCTTCGATCCGCGCGACTTCGGCAAGACCGATCTTGTGGATTTCCTCGGGGGATAGGTCGGTGGTGGTGTAGAGCTTGATCTGGCCGCGATAGAAAGCGTCGCCGCTTGGCATGTCCCGCGCCGAAACGCTGGTCCGGGTCCTGGTCAGATAATCATTGCGGTAAAAGTCGAGCAGCTTCGCATAGGCCGGGACAACCGAGCCAGCGATCGCGGCCAGCGCCTCGGCCCGCAACTGCGCCTGGCGTGTCGGCGGGATGATCGCCGGCATATCGCGAAACGGCGCGTAAAAGGCGCTTGCCGCGCCGGTCGCACTGGCGAAGGCGGCGATCGATCCGTCGCGCCCCTCGAGGGTCGATCGCGGCACCGAAAACCCGCGCGCCAGGCCAGCACGCATGTTCTGAGTCTCCTCCTCGAAGAAGCGCGGCAGAGCGCGCATGCGCTGGATGTAGCGGTTATATTCGACCTCGCTTTGGAACGCGTTCGATGAATCGAGGTAAGTCCAGAAATTGCTGTCGCTGTTGAGCGGCATTTCCCAGCTGCGCGCATCGAGATCGATCAGCAAATTGACCAAAGCAGTGCGAAACACCGCCGCATTGACCCGTTCTTCGGCGGACAATTGGGCTGGCGCAATCGCGTCGACCTGGCTGATCAACTGGCGAATGTGGCTGGCGCGACGCGTTTGCGCCGCCGGATTGACCTGAGGGAGGTAATCGAGGGCGCGGATCTCGCCATCGGGATCGCGCACATAGCCCGCCTCCTCCGCGTCCCAGCGGGCGTAACCATCGTACAAGCTGCGCAGGCGCTGGTCGGCGCTGGTCCCGGGTTGAAGCGCGGTCTGGGCCGCGAGCGGCGACATAAGCGCCGGCGCAACCAGGGAAAGCGACCCGCCAGCGATCAACAACCATTTCATCGCGCAAAACCCTCCACAAACGATCATTAGCGAGCCTAGCAGCGCTTGTCGGGGCGGCAAGTCACGGCAGTGCCGCCACATCCGGCTCGACGAACTGGCGCCGCGCCTCGACACTCATCAACCGCTCCTTCGACCAAAAGCGCAGCGGCCAGTCGCGGCGGCCCATGGGCGAGAGCAGCAGATCGTTGACCAGCTCGTGGAGCGGCTCGCTCTGATTGGCTTCGCTGAGGAACAGGCGGATGCCGTGAAGGTACGCGCGGGTGATCGTCTCGTGATAGCCCTCGCTGTCGCTGTTGACGCCGCCAACGCTGACATTGAAGGCGCTGATAATGCCCGGCAGCGCGGCATCGAGGTCGATATCGGGCCGCTTGAGCAGCAAGTAGGTGGTCGCGCCGAGATGGGCCTCGTGGGTCCACTCCTCCTTGGCCAGGGTGCACGCGAGCAGCCCTTCGCCAAGATGCTCGAGCTCGGCATCGGTGGTGAACAGGCGGGGCGTGTAATCGGTCATCGGTCGGGTCCTTGGATCAGGGGCCCGATCCAACGACCGGGCGGTCAGGCGAGGGTTGGCTGTCCTAGTTGGACTTGGCCTTGCACTGGACCCGATTGGCGAACGCCCTCGTCGACGTGATCCGCGAACTCGGCGAAATTGGCGACGAACAGGTCGACCAGCTTCGCTGCGGTGCGGTCATAATCTTCCTTGTTCGACCAAGTGTTGCGCGGATCGAGGATCGCGCTGTCGACGCCCGGAACCGCAACCGGCACGTCGAAACCGAAATTAGGATCCTTGCGGAATTCGGCGTTCTTGAGGCTGCCGTCGAGCGCCGCGTTGAGCAGTGCGCGCGTGGCCTTGATCGGCATGCGCTTGCCGACCCCATATTTGCCCCCGGTCCAGCCGGTGTTGACCAGCCAGCAATCGGCCGCGCCCTCGGCGATCCGCTTCTTGAGCAGGTTGCCGTAAACGGTCGGGCGGCGCGGCATGAAGGCAGCGCCGAAACAGGTCGAGAAGGTCGCCTCAGGCTCGGTCACCCCAATCTCGGTCCCCGCCACCTTGGCGGTGTAGCCGCTGAGGAAATGGTACATCGCCTGGTCCGGAGTCAGCCTGGCGATCGGCGGAAGCACGCCGAAGGCATCGGCGGTGAGGAAGATGATCGTCGACGGCGGCGGGCCGAGATTCTTGTCCGACGTGTTCGGGATGAAATCGATCGGATAGGCGCCGCGCGTATTCTCGGTCTTGCTGGCATCGGTGAAGTCGAGTTCGCGAGTTTCGTCATCCATTGCGACGTTTTCGAGAATGGTGCCGAACATCTTGGTCGTGGCGTAAATCTCCGGCTCGCCTTCGGCCGACAGATTGATCATCTTGGCGTAGCAGCCGCCCTCGAAATTAAACACTGCCGTGTCCGACCAGCCGTGCTCGTCGTCGCCGATCAGCGTCCGGCTTGCGTCGGCCGAAAGCGTCGTCTTGCCTGTGCCGCTAAGGCCGAAGAAGATCGCGCTCTTCCCGTCGGCGCCGATATTGGCCGAACAGTGCATCGGCATCACGCCTTGCGCGGGAAGGAGGAAGTTCAGCAGGCCGAACACTCCCTTTTTCATCTCGCCCGAATATTCGGTATTCCCAACGAGAATCAGCTTCTCGGTGAAATTGACAGCAATGACCGTATCGCTGCGGCAACCGTGACGCGCTGGATCGGCCTTGAAGCTTGGCAGGTTTATGATCGTATATTCCGGCTCGAACCCAGCAAGCTCTTCTGCCGCCGGTCGCACGAGGAGGGTCCGGACGAACAGATTGTGCCAGGCGAGCTGCGTGATCACGCGCACGTTGACCCGATATTCGGGCTGACTTCCGCCATAGAGGTCGGCCACGAACAGTTCGTCACGATCCTTAAGCGCAGTCAGGAAATCGGCCTTGAGATGGGCCCAATGCTCGGGCGACATCGACTGGTTGATTTTGCCCCAGTTGATCGACTCTTCGGTCGTCTCGTCGCGGACGACGAACTTGTCCTTAACGCTGCGCCCAGTGAACTTACCGGTATCAACGAGCAGTGCGCCGTCGTTGGTCAATCGACCTTCGCCACGGCTGATCGCCTGCTCAACCAGCGGTGCGGTAGTCAGATTCCAATGGATGTTCCCACTGGCAGCGAAGCCCTGTGCGTCAAGCCCGCGCTGCGGGACCCGGTCGGTCAATTCACTGTTCCTTCCACCTGAAAGCGAAGCGGCGGCGGCCGGTTGGGGGCCTGCCGCCGAAGCAAGCCGGGCCTATAACCGGCCCAGCCCGTCCGGTCAAAACGACGATTGCCGGATCCGCGCCGCACTTGCCAGCGCGGCGCCACAGTCTAAACCGCACGGCCATGAGGGCATTGCCTTGAGCCAGGTCATCGCGCTGGTCGATGATGACCGCAATATCCTGACGTCGGTGTCGATCGCCCTTCAGACGGAAGGCTTCATCACGCGCGTCTATACCGATGGCACGACCGCCTTGAAGGCGCTGGGCGAAAATCCGCCCGACCTTGCCGTGTTCGACATTAAGATGCCGGGGATGGACGGCATGGAGTTGCTGCGCCGGGTGCGCGAAGCCAAGGGCGCGCTGGCCGCGATGCCGGTGATCTTCCTTACTTCGAAGGACGATGAGGTCGACGAGGCCTTGGGCCTAGCGATGGGCGCCGACGATTATATCGCCAAGCCCTTTTCGCAGCGTCTGCTGATCGCCCGAATTCGCGCAATCCTGCGCCGGCAGGAGTTGTTTCGAGGCGGAGCGGCAGGCGATAGCGGCGGCGATCACGAGGCCCGGTTGATCGAGCGCGGCGGGCTGGTGATGGACCCGGCACGGCACAAAGTCAGCTGGAACGGCAGCGATGTCAGCCTGACCGTAACTGAATTCCTGATCCTCGAGGCGCTGGCCCAACGGCCGGGCGTCGTTAAAAACCGTAACCAGCTGCTCGATGTCGCCTATAGTGACGATGTCTATGTCGACGACCGCACCATTGACAGCCACATCAAGCGAATCCGGCGCAAGTTCCGCGCTGCCGATGACCGGTTCGACGCAATCGAGACCCTTTATGGCGTCGGATACCGTTTCGACTCCTGACGAAGACGATTCCGACCTGACCTTGAATTGGTCGGGTCGGTGGTCGCTCGCCCACCGCATTCTGGCGGTCAACATCCTGACCGTGCTGCTGGTCGTGCTCAGCACGCTGTACCTCGACGTGTTTCGCAACCGGCTGAGCAAGGAACGCGTCCGCCAGACCCGGATCGAGACGGTGATCACCGGCGAAGCGCTCAATCAGTTACCCCAGGCTCGCTGGCCGCATTTGCTCGGTGCGGTGTCGCGGTCGAGCGGCAGTCGGCTTCGACTCTATGGCACAGATGGCGCGCTGCTGGTCGACAGTTGGAAGGCAACTGGCCCCACCTACACCTTGCGCGACCCCTCGACCCAGAAATGGACCAAGGCGGTCGCGCGCGACATCGACCGGGCATTCAACGCCATTGTCGGCGCCAAGGACCTCAGCGACTTTGCCGAACCCGCGGTTGATCGGCTCCAGGCGTGGCCGGAAGCGCTTGCCGCCAGCCGCGCGACCAAGCCAGTCACCGAAGTCCGCAACGCCCCCGACATGACCCCGGTGATTTCCGCAGCGGTTCGCGTTGGCGGCGGCAAAGTGTTGTTTGCGACCGACAATGACCGCGCCTTCACCCGCACCGTGCGCAGCCAGCGTGCGGCGACGTTCGGGGCGATGAGCTTCGTCATCATCGTCTCGTTCCTGCTGTCGAGCTTCCTTGCGCGAACGATCGTCCGTCCGTTGCGCCGGCTGGCGCTCGCGGCGCAGCGGGTTCGCCTTGGCCGGGCGCGGGAAGTGCGCGTTCCTCGACTGCCCTCGCGCAGCGACGAGATCGGCCTGCTCGCCCGAGCGGTCAGCGACATGAGCCAGTCGCTGCGCCACCGGATAGACAATATCGAGGCGTTCGCCGCCGACGTCACCCACGAGCTCAAGAATCCGCTGGCGTCGCTGCGTTCGGCGCTCGACGGGATCGACCGGGTCAAGGACTCCAAGCTGCGCAAGCAATTGCTCGGCGTGGCACGCGATGACGTCATGCGGCTCGACCGGCTGATCACCGATATTTCCGAGGCCGCGCGCACCGACGCCGAGCTTGCCCGGGCGAAGTTCGAGCGGGTTGATCTTGGTCAGCTGATCGAGCAGCTGGTCGGCGGCTGGGACGAAACTCTCGAGCAAAGCGAGGTGCGAATTGCCTTTGCGCGCCCGCGCAAAAACACCGCTGCGGTCATGGGCCGACCCGACCGCCTGGCCCGCTCGATCAACAACCTTATCGACAATGCCATCAGCTTTTCGCCGAAGGGCGGCTTGATCGAAATCGCCGCCTCGCGCGTCGGCGACACCGTGCGCATCCGCATCGACGATGAAGGCCCCGGAGTTCCGCAGGACGCGCGCGAAAAGATCTTCAATCGCTTTCACTCCAATCGCCCCGGCGGCGAAAGCTTCGGGCGGCACTCCGGGCTCGGCCTGGCGATTGCCCGCGCGATTGTCGAAGGGCATGACGGAGCAATCGATGTGACCGACCGCGACGATGCGCCGTCGGGCGCACGTTTCACCATCATCCTGCCAGCGGCGGACCGCGCATGACCGACGACACCCGCGCCAGCGGCTTTGCTCAGCCGCGCTTGTCGGCCGAGACGGTTCACGCCAGCACGGTCGCGCTCGACGGCCGGGCGGTGCTGATCACCGGCCCGTCGGGCTCGGGCAAGTCCGATTTGACGCTGCGCCTGCTGGACCGCGGCTTCGTCCTCGTCAGCGATGACCAAACCATCGTCCGGCGCGATCAGGATCGGCTGATCGCCGCGCCACCTCCAAACATTGCCGGCAAGCTCGAGATCCGCGGCATCGGGATCGTGGAGCTCGACCACCAGACCGATCAGCCGGTGGCGCTGCTGGTCGAGCTGACCAGCGACATCCAGCGGCTGCCCGACGATGCGCGCTCGCGGCCGATCCTGGGCGTGCAGGTGCCGCTGATCAGCCTCGACGCAATGACTGCCTCGGCGCCGTCAAAGGTCGCGCTCGCGCTCGATCGAATGGGCCTCAAGTTCGAATGACCGGCACGCCGCGGCGAGCCCGCCTCCTCCTCGTCACCGGCATGTCCGGGGCGGGCAAATCGACTGTCCTCGACGCACTCGAGGACATGGGCTGGGACACAGTCGACAATCTGCCTGTCGACTTGCTTCAGCAATTCGTCAGCGGCGGCCAGGAATGTCGCATCGCGCCCGCCGCGGTGGCGATGGATTCGCGCAGCCGCGGGTTCGATCCCACGACTCTTCCAGTGCTGCTCGAGGAAATCGACGGAGTAGCGGCCGAAATCCTCTACCTAGATTGCGCCGAGAGCGAGCTTATCCGGCGCTATGACGAGACCCGCCGGCGCCATCCGATGGCGCCCGACCGGCCGGCTGAAGACGGCATCGCCCGCGAGCGCGACTTCACCGCGCCGCTGCGCCGCGCTGCCGATCACCTGATCGATACCACCGAGCTCAGCCCGGCCGATCTGCGCGAGAAACTGATCAGCCGCTTTGGCGACAAGAGCGACCAGCCGGTCATCACGCTCGCCTCGTTCGGCTTCGCGCGCGGCATTTCGCGCACTGCGGACATCGTCTTCGACGTGCGCTTCCTGCCCAACCCGCACTGGGTCGAGGAATTGCGGCCGCTGACCGGGGCCGACCAGCCGGTGCGCGACTACCTCGCCGGGGACGAAGCGTGGGAGCAATTGGTCGCTCGAACGGTTTCACTTCTCATGGACTGGATTCCGCGTTACTGGGCCGCGGGCAAAAATTACGTCACAGTCGCATTTGGATGCACTGGAGGGCGGCACCGTTCGGTTGCGGCGGCGATCGAAGTCGCCGACCGATTGCGACTTGCCGGCTTAGCTCCGAATGTCCGGCACCGTGACCTCGATTCGCCCCCGCGCGATGCCATCGAGCGGCGGCCAGACGGGGCGGTTTTGAGTGAGGACGAGTAAGCGATGATCGGATTGGTGCTGGTGACCCACGGCCGTCTGGCGGCCGAATTCGTCACTGCCATGGAACATGTGGTCGGCCCGCAGGAGGCGATCGAAGCGATTTGCATCGGCCCCGATGACGACATGGAGAGGCGGCGCAAGGATATCGCCAAGGCCATCGGCAAGGTCGAGCAGGGCCAGGGCGTAATCATCCTCACCGATTTGTTCGGCGGCACGCCTTCGAACCTGGCGATCAGCTTGATGAAGAGCGAGAATATCGAAGTTATCGCCGGCGTGAACCTGCCGATGCTGATCCGCCTTGAGGGTGCACGCAAGGTTATGCCGGTCCACGCCGCCGTCGCCGCCGCGCGCGAAGCTGGCCGCAAATATATCTCCGTTGCGTCGGAAATCCTTGGCGAGGCCGCCGCTTGAGCGACGTTCAATGCGAGGTCCTGATCACCAACCAGCGCGGGCTCCACGCCCGGGCGAGCGCGAAGTTCGTCAATCTCGCGGCCGAAATCGCGCAGGACATCTGGGTCGAAAAGGATGGCCACAAGGTCACTGGCACCTCGATCATGGGATTAATGATGCTTGGCGCGGCGCGCGGCGACACGATCCGCATCCATGTCTCCGGCGAAGATGCCCAGCAGGCCCTCGACCGCCTCGTCGCCCTGGTCGAGGAAAAGTTCGGGGAGGAGTGATGCGCGGCACTTGTTCAGGGGACTGGCAAGCCCGTCGCCGAACCCGCTAAAGCCATCTCATGCCGCGCGACATCACCGCCTTTTCCAACGCGACCGTCAAATTGCTGCGCAGCCTGCGCGACAAGAAAGGCCGCCGCGCAGAACGGATGTTCCTGGCCGAAGGGCTGCGAATTCTCGCCGATGCGCGCGCTTGCGGCCGCTTGCCGCGGATCATCGCTTTCGCCGACGAAGGGGCGCGCCATCCGCTGGCTCAGGCGATCATCGCCGAAACCGAAGTCGCGGGGGGCGACGCCGTCCGCACCACCGAAGACATTCTCACCAAGATGTCGGGCAAGGACAATGCCCCGCTCCTGCTCGGCGCGTTTGCTCAGGACGATCTGTCGCTCGACCGCATCGACCGCACCACCGCCGATATCTGGATCGTCGCCCAGGCGCTGCGCGACCCCGGCAATGTCGGGACCATCCTGCGCACTGGCGACGCGGTTGGTGCTGGCGGGCTGATCCTGATCGACGATTGCGCCGACCCCTATTCAGTCGAGGCGGTGCGTGCGTCGATGGGCGCGATCTTCACCCAGCAGGTCGCCCAGGCGCGGTGGGAGGATTTCCTGCCGTGGCTGCGCGGCGGGCCCGGGCGGCTGGTCGGGACCAGCCTTCAGACCGAGCAGGACTATTTGACAGCGCGCTACGACAAGCCGTGCTTCCTGTTGATCGGCAATGAGCAGCAGGGACTGCCCGAGGCCTATGAGGCGCAATGCGATTTGCTGGTCAAAATCCCGATGGCCGGAAAGGCCGACAGCCTCAACGCCGCGATTGCCGCCGCGGTCATGGCGTTTCAATTGCGCGCCAGCTGGCGTTGACTGGAACCGGGTTGAGGGCGCAGGGTTGGGGAATGATGAAACAGCTCCTCGCGCTTGCGCCACTCACCCTTCTCGCCGGTTGCCTGACGCACCCCGCACCCCCGCCGCCGCCCTATCACGCGCTCGGCACCGAGCCATTCTGGAACGTGCTGATCGACCCGATCAACATCACCTTCACCGCACCCGATGCGGCCCCGATCACTCAGACTACCCCGCGATCGATCATCGGCGTTGCCGGGGAAATTTACCAGACGCCGCGGATCAACGTGAACATCGTCCACGGCCAGTGCAGCGACGGCATGAGCGACCGCGCCTATCCGGACAAGGTCCAGGTCACGGTCGACGGCAAGCTCTATCAGGGCTGTGGCGGGCTCTAGGCCGCGGCGTCATCCTCGTTCGAGGCCGGCGGCGGTGCAATCTTGGTCAAAGGTCGCGGCGCAATCTCGACCATCGCTGGTGATGGTAGGTCCTTGGCGCTGCCAGCACCCAGCGTCTCGAACCGGCGAGCCTGCGTAACGACCTGGCTTTCGAAGCTGCCGACCATCTGATTATAAGCCGTGGTGGCTGTCGATAGGTTCTTGCCGACGCGTTCCATATGCTGAGTCATGGTCGCAAGACGCGAGTGCAACTCCTTGCCTAAGTTTGCGATTTCCTCGGCAGCCCCGTTTAGCTTCTCTTGCCGCCAGACGCTTGAGACGGTCCGCGCGATCGCGACCAGGTTGGTCGGCGTCGCGAGCAGCACTTTGCGTTCGAACGCCCATTCCCACAACATATGATCCTGCTCCAGCGCGGCGGTGAGGAAATGCTCGCCGGGGATGAACATCACAACATATTCGGCGGCATCGTCGAACTGGCTCCAGTAACTTTTCGAGCCGAGTTGGGTGACATGGCTCTTCATCGACTGGAGATGCTGGGCGAGATGCGCGGCGCGCCGGTCGTCATCGACTTCCTGATGCGCATCGAGGAAGGCATTGAGCGAGCATTTGGCGTCGATCACGAGCTTGCGCCCGCCAGGAAGATTGACGATCGCGTCAGGGCGCAGCCGGCCATCGGCGGTATCGACGCTGACCTCGGTCGCGAAATCGCAATGTTCGACCAATCCGGCCTGCTCGAGCACGTTCTGAAGCGTCTTTTCGCCCCACCGCCCGCGCGCCTTGGGCGAGGAGCGTAGCGCGTTGACGAGATTGCGGGTTTCGTCGCGCACCCGTCCCTGCCCTTCGCGGACCTGCTCGACGACCGCTTTCAAGCCAGCATATTGATCGATGCGCTCAACCTCGACCTTCTTGAGCCCTTCCTCGTAGCGCTTGAGCGTGGTTTCGACCGGGGCCAGCAATTCCTTGAGCTTGGTTTCGCTGGCCTTGTCGGCGGCGGTGAAGCGTTCGCCCGCCTTGTCGAGGAAATCTTCCTGCGCCTTGGTCAGCAATTTGTCGCCGACCTCGCGAAATTGGGCGACGAGCGAATCGCGGCTGTCGATGAGATCCTTCATCCGCTGCTCGAAGGCGCGGCTATCGGCCTGGAGCGCGGCGAGGTCGCGCGCGGCATCGCGATTGGTATCGCGCTCGTTGCGCACCTCGTCGAGCTGCATACGCAGCGATTCGACCGCCGCTTTCGCCTGCTCGCCGCCGCGACTGCCCATCAGCCAGCCGAGAAGCGCGCCCAGCCCCAGGGCGATCAGCCCGATTGCAATGAGTTGCGTGGTCACGGTGTCGGCATTTCCTT
>JBDSEL010000035.1:0-13994 GCA_039920065.1 Sphingomicrobium sp.
GATCCATCAGGCGCTTGATGTTCATCGCGGTTTCGCGGCGCAGGTCGCCCTCGACCATATGGTCGCGATCGATTTCTTCGCGGATATGGAGGACTTCTTGGTCGGTCAGGTCCTGAACGCGCTTTTCCGTCGCGATGCCAAGCTTCTCGGTGATCGTCTTGGCGGTCGTGCGGCCAATGCCGTGGATGTAGGTGAGCGCGATTTCGACGCGCTTGTTGGTCGGGATATTAACACCGGCGATACGGGCCATCTAACTTCCTTCTTGAGCTCCACGGGCCGGGAAATCGGGCCCATCTCGACGCTTCAAAACACCCGATTTCCAAAGGAAAAACCGACGCGCGCACGGATGCGCCGCCGGGGACCGGAGGATCGGGATGAGCGCGAGATATTATTTGCCTCGGCCAGAGTCAAGCGGCGGCTGGACAATTCGGGCCGCGCGGTTAACCCCGCCGACCATGAAGCCGATCGACTACCGCCACAAGCGCCATGGAAGGCGTTGGCCGATGGTGCTCGTCGCACTGCTCGGAGTCTCATTGCTGGCGGCCGCCGCGATCGTCCCGGCGCGGCTCGGCGCGGACTTCAACCAGGTCGATGGCAAGCCGCTGATCGCGGTCGGCGAGGAGGCCAAAGCGCTCCATGCCACGCTCGCTATCGTCGATCTTCACGCTGACACGCTGATGTGGAAGCGCGATCCGCTGGCCCGCGCCGAATGGGGCCATGTCGATTTGCCGCGACTTCGCGACGGCAATGTCGCGCTTCAACTATTCTCGTCGGTGACCAAATCGCCAAGCGGCCTCAATTATGACCGCAACAGCGCGGCCGCGCGCGACAGCATCACCCTGCTCGCCATTGCCCAGTTGCAGCCGATCGCGACCTGGACGTCACTGCTCCAGCGCTCGCTGTTCCACGCAGCGCGCCTCGATGATGCGGTCGCGCGGGCCAAGGGCGGCCTGCTCAGCGTGACCAGCCCGGCCACGCTCGAGGCGCTGCTACGCCAGCGCCGTGGCGGCGGAGCGCCCCCGCCTGTGGGGGCAATGCTGTCGGTCGAGGGCCTGCATGACATCGAGGGCAAGATCGGCAATCTCGAGCGCCTCTACGACGCCGGCTTCCGAGTCGCGAGCCTGACCCATTTCTTCGACAATCAGCTGGCCGGCTCGATGCATGGCGAGGCCAAAGGCGGGCTGACCCCGCTCGGCCGCCAGGTCGTTGCGCGGATGGAGGACAAGGGCATGATCGTCGACATCGCCCATTGCAGCCATCGCTGCGTGGCTGAGCTGCTGGCGATAGCCCGCCGGCCAGTGATCTCCAGCCACGGCGGGGTCCAGGCGACCTGCAAGGTCAATCGCAACCTATCCGACGACGAAATCCGCGGGCTCGCGCGAACTGGCGGCGTGATCGGCATCGGCTATTGGGATGCGGCGATCTGCGACACTTCGCCGCGCGCCGCGGCCAAGGCCATGCGCCATGTCCGCGACCTCGTCGGGGTGCAGTACGTCGCGCTGGGCAGTGATTATGATGGCGCCACCACGGTCCGCTTCGATACGTCGCAGCTGATCCAGGTGACCCAGGCGCTGCTCGACGAAGGCTTCACCCATGAGGAAATCCGCGCGGTGATGGGCGGCAATGCGCTGCGAGTGCTTGGCGAGGGGCTTCGGCCGGCGGGCCAGAACATGGCGCCGACCGCCAGGTGATCCGCCGGCACTTGTCCCAGCCGGTGCCCGATGCGCTGCGCGGCGCAGTGGTCGCGCTCGGCAATTTCGACGGCTTCCACAGCGGCCACCAAGCGGTCGTCGGGCGCGCCGTCCAGCGCGGCTTTCACGAGCGCCGCCCGGTCATCGTCGCGACCTTCGATCCGCATCCGGTGCGGCTGTTCCGGCCCGATGCGGCGCCGTTTCGACTGACCACGCTCGACCAGCGCCAGACGCTGTTCGCCGGAGCGGGCGCCGATGCCATGCTGGTGTTCGACTTCACGCCCGATCTTGCCGCGACCAGCGCCGAGGATTTCGTCGAGAGGCTGCTGCTTGGGCATGTTGGGGCGGCCGGGATCGTCACCGGGGACGATTTCACCTTCGGCAAAGGCCGCGGCGGCACTGTCGAGCGGCTGGCGGTGTTCTCTGCCGAACAGGGCGTGGTGGCCGAGGCGGTTCATGCCGTCTTGGCCAGCGACGAGCGCGTGTCCTCGGGCCGGGTCCGCGATGCGTTGATCGCCGGTGACCCCGCCACTGCAACGCGCCTGCTGACCCGGCCATTCGCGATTCTTGGAATTGTCGAGCGTGGCGATCAGCGCGGTCGCTCGCTTGGTTACCCCACCGCCAATGTGCGACTGGGCGATTACCAGCGTCCGAAATACGGCATTTACGCGGTTACCGCGCGCCTCCCCGATGGGCGCACGCTGCCGGGCGTCGCCAGCCTCGGCATCCGCCCGACCTTCGAGCCTCCGATCGAACTGCTCGAAACCTATATCTTCGATTTCGACGAGGACCTTTACGGGCAGGAGATAGAGATCGCGCTGCATCATTATCTGCGGCCCGAGTCCAAGTTCGACACGCTCGACGCCCTCGTCGCCCAGATGCGCGTCGACGAAGCCCAGGCGCGGGCATTGCTTGCCGCCGGTCAGAGCCTCGCCTAAGGCCCCGCGCGATGTCCGACACCCCTGAAAAGACCGGGTCCACCCCCGATTACCGCTCGACTGTCTTCCTGCCCAAGACCGACTTTCCGATGAAGGCCGGCCTGCCGCAGAAGGAGCCGGGGATTCTCGCCCGGTGGCAGTCCGAGGACCTTTACGGCCAGTTGCGCAAGAGCCGTGACGGGCGCGACAAGTTCATATTTCACGACGGCCCTCCCTATGCCAATGGCGATATCCATATCGGCCATGCGCTCAACCACGCGATCAAGGACATGGTCGTCCGCACCCAGAGCTTGCTCGGCAAGGACGCGCCTTATGTGCCCGGCTGGGACTGCCACGGCCTGCCGATCGAATGGAAGGTCGAGGAGAAATACCGCAAGAAAAAGCTCAACAAGGACGATGTTCCGATCAAGGAATTCCGCGCCGAGTGCCGCGCTTATGCCCAGCAGTGGGTCGATGTTCAGCGCGAACAATTGAAGCGCCTCGGCGTCGGCGCGCGGTGGGACAGGCCATACCTAACCATGGCGCCCAAGGCCGAGGGCACGATCGTGGCCGAGTTGATGAAGTTCGCCGAGAGCGGCCAACTCTATCGCGGGGCCAAGCCGGTAATGTGGTCGCCGGTCGAAAAGACCGCGCTGGCCGAGGCCGAGATCGAATATGAGGACATCGTTTCGACCCAGATCGATCTGGGCTTCGAGATCGAGGTTGCGCCGGGTGCGAAGGAGCTGGTCGGGGCCCAAGCGGTAGTCTGGACGACGACGCCGTGGACCATCCCGGTCAACCAGGGCATCGCCTATAATTTCGACATCAAATATGCGCTGGTGACCGCGGGCGATCGCCGTTTCCTTGTCGCCGAGCAATTGGCCCCGGCGTTCATTGCCCGCGCGGGCCTCGAGAACGCGACGGTCGGGCCATCGATCAAGGCGTCGGCGCTGGTTGGCGCGGTGGCCAAGCACCCGATGCACCATCTGGGCGGCTTCTTCGCTTCTCCGCGACCGTTCCTCCCCGGCGATTTCGTCACCCTCGACCAGGGCACCGGCCTGGTCCACATGGCGCCCGACCACGGCGAGGACGATTTCGACCTGTGCCGCGACCAAGGCATCGAGCCCGTGTTCGCGGTCGAGGCCGATGGCAAATATCGCGCCGATTGGGGCTGGCTCGGCGGACAGGGCAGCGTCATCAACGCCAAGTTCAATGCGCCCGAGGGGCCGATCCTGACCGACCTCGCGGCGACCGGCGCCTTGCTCTCGGCAAGCGATTTCAAGCACAGTTACCCCCACAGCTGGCGTTCCAAGGCCAAGGTCATTTACCGCTGCACCCCGCAATGGTTCATCGCCATGGAGCGGCCGCTCAAGCATTTGTCGCCGATCAGCAAAGGCGTGCAACGGTGGGAGAATGAAGGCGGCGAATTCAATGTCGACGAGGCCGAGCTCGAAGCTTCGCCGACCCTTCGCAACGTCGCGCTGCAAGCGATCGCCGACAGCCGCTTCATCCCCGAAAAGGGCCGCAACCGCTTGAACTCGATGGTCCTCGACCGGCCCGATTGGGTAATCAGCCGGCAGCGCGCCTGGGGTGTACCGATCGCCTTATTCGTCAATCGCAAGAGCGGCGACATGCTGGTCGAGCAGGACGTCAATCAGCGCATCGTTGACGCCATCAGCAGCCAAGGCGTCGATGCGTGGGACGAGGACAATGTCGCCGCATTCCTTGGCGTCGATCATTCGGGCAATGCCCGCGACCCGGCCGATTACGAAATGGTCCGCGACATCCTCGACGTGTGGTTCGACAGCGGGTCGACCCATGCCTTCGTCCTCGAAAGCGGCGAATGGCCCGAGTTGCAATCGCCGGCGGACATCTATGTCGAAGGCTCGGACCAACATCGCGGCTGGTTCCAGTCGAGCCTGCTCGAAAGCTGCGGGACGCGCGGGCGGGCACCGTTCAAGGCTTTGCTGACCCACGGCTTCACCATGGACAGCAAGGGCATGAAAATGTCCAAGAGCCTGGGCAATACGGTCGATCCGCTCAAAGTCATGGAAACCTATGGCGCGGACATCATCCGGCTGTGGGCGCTGTCGGTCGATTATACCGAGGACCACCGCATCGGTGACGAAATTTTGAAGGGCGTCAGCGACCAATATCGCAAGCTCCGCAACACCTTCCGCTATCTGCTCGGCGCGCTCGATGGGTTCAGCGAGAACGAGCGGCGCGACGATGTCGCGGCTTTCCCCGAGCTCGAGCGCTACATGCTGTCGCTTTTGGCCAAGCTCGATCAGCAGCTGCGCAGCGCCACTGACGATTTCGACTTCAACACCTACGTTCGCGCGCTGACCGACTTCTGCAACGAAGACCTGTCGGCCTTCTATTTCGATATCCGCAAGGACTGTCTCTATTGCGACGCCGCGGACGAGCCCAAGAGGCGCGCCTATCGCTCGACCCTCGACATCCTGTTCCACGCGCTGGTGCGGTGGATGGCGCCGGTGCTGGTGTTCACGACCGAGGAAGTGTGGGGCACGCGCTATCCGGACGGCGGGTCGGTGCATCTGCTCGAATGGCCGGACGTGCCGAATGTCGAGGTCGACATGGGCCGCTGGGCCGAGCTTCGCGCAAATCGCATGCTGGTCACCGAAGCGATCGAACCGCTGCGCAGGGAAAAAGTGATCGGGTCCAGCTTGGAGGCCGAGGTGACCGTCCCGTTCGAGGCGGACTATCCGGAACTCGCCGAACTGTTCATCAGCTCGACAGTGACCAATGGCGATACGCTGACGGTAGGCCGCAGCGACAATCAAAAATGCGGGCGTTGCTGGCGGCATTTGCCCGCGGTGACGGAAGACGGCGGCTTGTGCGGCCGCTGCGAACAGGTGGTGAATGGTTGAACGCTTGATCCTCCCCGGGACGGGGAGGGGGACCACGATGTGGTGGAGGGGGTCGCGGCAAGGGCTCCAAACCCCCGCCGTCATTCCGTCGGACTGCTACCTCACCGAACCGGAGAGGAGCGCATGAAGGCGCGTTCCTACGGATTCATGGTCGCGGCATTCGTGTTTTTGCTCGACCAATTGACCAAATGGATGGTGACCGGGCCGTTCGGCATGGACCAGATCGGCGACCAGCTGGTGCTGCTGCCGATCTTCAACTTCACCTTCACGCAGAATTTCGGAATCTCGCTCGGCCTGCTCGATGCGCACACCGACACGGGGCGCTGGCTGCTGATCGCGATGACCGGCGCGATCGCGCTTGGCGTGGCGTGGTGGATCGGGCGGGAAAAGGCGCGCGGCGACCAGCTGGCGCTAGGCATGGTGCTTGGCGGCGCGCTCGGCAATATCCTGGACCGCGCCCGTTTTGGCTATGTCGTCGACTTCGCCGACCTCCATTTCGGCGAGGTTCGCCCATTTCTCGTTTTCAACGTCGCTGACGCCGCAATCAGCATTGCCGTCGTGATCCTGTTGCTGCGCGCCTTCCTGACCCGTAAGGATGGCCCCAAGGAGACAATTGACCATGCGTAAGGCCTCGACTGCACTCATCCTGATTGGCGCCGCGACCCTGGTATCGGGTTGCGCGGTGCTGCGCGGCAGCGGCAAAGCCGCCCCCGACGAATTCGCCGTCACCCGCAATGCACCGTTGGTCGTCCCGCCCGATTTCCACCTGACCCCGCCGGTGGCCGGCACCGCCGCGCTCAGCACCGGCGATGCCCAGCAACAGGCGATCGAGACGCTGTTCGGACCGCCCGCGCCGCGCAGCCCGAGCGAAACCTCGCTGCTCGAGGTCGCTGGCCGCGACCAGGCCCAGCTCGGCATCCGCTCGGTCGTCGCCGACCCTGGCACGCGCATGGTCGACAAGGGCGCGGCAACGCTGACCATCATCGCCGCACCGGTGGCGGACAGCGACATCGCCTCGGCCCAACCCGGCCAATAGACCGACAAGGGAGCGCGCGAAGAGCATGGCCGAACCCACCCTTTCCGCCCAACTGGTCGAAATCGAATCGATGCTCGACCGCTCGCGCCGGCGGTTCGAGGAAGGGTCGCGGCTGGTCGAGGAGGCGCACCGACTGCTTGGCGAATTCCAGCAGGAATTGCTCGGCAGCCCGGCCTCGCTGTCGACCGAGGATAGCGAGGAAGCCGCCTCCAAGCTGCTCGAAAGCCTCAAGGCGGCGGGCGGCGAAATGCCCGAAACCTTGTGCGGCGGCCGCCTCAGTGTCGACCAGGTCCAGCGCCTGATCCGCATCGACGGCCATCCGATCGGCATTACCGAGATGGAATATCGAGTGCTCGAGCTGCTCGCCTTTGCGCGCAACAACGTCGTCACCCGGCAAATGCTGCTCAAGCACCTCTATCGCCGCTCCGACGATCAGCCCCAGCCCAAGATCATCGACGTTTTCATCTCCAAGCTGCGCAAGAAATTGCGCAACGCCACCAATGGCGCGGAGTTTGTCGAGACAATTCCCCAGCGCGGCTGGATCCTGCGCGACCTGCCGCCCGCCTAAGCCTTGGCGGCGCGACGCCGCACCCCAAGATTCATCTTTTCTTAGCGTTGCCGGTCTTACTCAGTGACGATGCTCAATCTCCAGCGCCAGCCTGGCCTCGAACCCGATCGCCAACCCTATGCCGAAGCGGTGTCGCGACTGGCGTCGGTCCGTCATGCGCTTCGTTTGGTGGGTGAGCTTGGCGATGGCCCGGCGCCGGATATCGAGGGTGATGGCGCGCTGGCCGAAGGTTTCGCAGTCGCCGGTCCTGCCCGCCAGACATTGTTCGACCGCAAGTCGGCGATGACCGTCAGTGCCGCAGCGGCCGGGCTCGAAGCCCTGCTCGCGGTGCGTCAGAACGGCGGCGAGCCCCATGCCGAGGCCAGCCGAGCGATGGTCGACCAGATCCGCAGCGAGCTCGAACAGATTTCACGAATCGTCCTGCGCTAGGCGATCAAGCCGGGCCGAGCTCCTTGGGGGTAGCCGGATCGGTGCCCCATTCCGACCAGCTGCCATCGTATAATTTGCCGCCCACGCCGCCGATCTTGCGCGCTGCGAGCAGCAAGCTGTTGGCACTCACGCCCGAACCGCAGCTGGCAATGAACGGCCGCGCCGGATCGATCCCCGCGGCGGCGAACAACGCCCGAATCTCGTCCGCATCGCGCAGCGTGCCGTCGTCATTGTAAAGCGCGGTCATCGGCAGGCTTTTGGCGCCGGGGATGTGGCCCGGGGCGACCGTCGGCCGCGGGTCCGGCTCCGCGCCGCTGAAGCGGGCATGGCTGCGCGCGTCGACGATTTCCAAATCGGTCCCGGCGAGGATGTCCTCCTTGCTCACCACCTCGTCGGCGGCTTTCTCGGCGGCGAAGATGCGGCCGGGGCGCAGTCGGGCGTCGCCGCTTTCGACCGTTCGGCCTTCAGCAAGCCATTTCTCAAGACCGCCATCGAGCACTGTAACGTGGCGCGCGCCGTGATGGCGCAACATGAACCAGCCGCGCGCTGCTGTGCGCAACGGGCTGTTGTCGTAGATCACGATGCGTTCGTCTCTGCCAATCCCAAGCCGCTCCATCGCTGTGCCGAAGTCGTCGGCGGTGGGCAGCATGTGCGGCGCTGGGTGCGTTGGGTCGGCGACCTCGGCGATGTCGAGGAAGCGCGCGCCGGGGATATGCGCCGTTCGGAATTCAGCCCTGGCGTCGCGCGGCATGGTCGGCAGGAAGGCGGTGCAATCGACGATTGCGAGGTCCTCCGCGCCGAGATTGTCGGCCAGCCATTGGGTCGAAACGAAATCGCCGTCCATCAGCCGCGCCCGCGATAGGCCGCCACCCCCTGATCGGGCAGCCACAAGCCCTCGGGCGGCGGGCCCGACTGCCAGAAGACGTCGATCGGCATGCCGCCGCGCGGATACCAATAACCGCCAATGCGCAACCATTTGGGCTTCATTTCGTCGGCCAGGCGCTGGCCGATGCCGACGGTGACGTCCTCGTGGAACCCGCAATGATTGCGAAAACTGCCGAGGAACAGCTTGAGGCTCTTGGATTCGACGATTGTGGCGTCGGGCGCATAGTCGATCACCAGATGGGCAAAATCGGGCTGGCCGGTGACCGGGCATAGCGAGGTGAACTCGGGCGCCGCGAACCGCACGAGGTAAAGCGTGCCGACCCGCGGATTGGCCGGAAAATCGAGCACGGCCTCGGCGGGTGACGACGGCAGCCTGCTTGATTTGCCGAGGTGCGTCGTGTCCATCAGCGGAACGTCGCCTCGTCCGCGATCGTCCCGTGTTCGCCGATCTCGGCGGCCTGCGCGGCCTCGCGCCGAGTCCAGGCGTAAAGGCCGAGAATGACGGCGGCGAAGATGACGATACCGAGCGGCACTGCAAGCGCGCTCGGCGCCATCACCGCGAGCGGCGTGTCACTGCCGCTGGCGGCGACGATCCCGGCAAATGCGACCCCGAACAGGCTTTCGCCAACGATCAGCCCGGTCGCCATGAGGACGCCCAAGCGTTCGGCGAATTCGGGGTTGCGGCGGGTCCGTGCCCATTTGTCGTAGAACCAGCCGAGCAAGGCGCCGAGCGGGATCAGCAGGGTCAGCGCCATCGGCAGATATATCCCCATGCCGACCGCAAGCGGCGGCAGCGACCCGCGCTTGGTCGCCTTGAGCGCTTCGTCGACAATCACCGTGACGACCCCGATGAGCGCGCCGAACCCGATCAAATTCCAGTCGAGATTACCGCCCAGGACGCCTTGGGCGATGGCCGAGATCAGCGCCGCCTGGGGAGCGGCGAGGGCAGTGTCCTTGGCCCCGGGCACGCCCTGGAAACCGAAGGCGGTGTTGAGCAGATCGAGAATCGGCGGGATGACCAGTGCGCCGAAGATGACGCCAAGGATCAGCGCGACCTGCTGGCGCCACGGCGTGGCATCGACCAACTGGCCCGTCTTCAGGTCCTGCAAATTGTTGTTGGCAATGGTCGCAATGCCGAAGATTAGCGCGGTCACGAACAAGGCGAAGGCGACCAGCGCCTTGGACGCTTCCACATTGGCATCGGGAAAGATCATTGCGAGCAGCAGCGAAATACCGAGAACGGCAAGAATGCCGACGCCCGACACCGGACTGTTCGAGGCCCCGATGAGGCCCGCCATATAGCCGGTGACCGCGGCGATCACGACCCCGGCGACCAGGATATACGCCAGGCTGACGGTGAGGGTCAGGCCAGGCGCGCTGGAAATCGGCGGGGTGCTTGCAAAGGCATAGAGCAGCATCCCGATCGGGATCATCGAGGCGAGGATCGTGCCGCCGACAATGCCGATCGGCAGGTCGCGCTCGGTCAACGGCAGATCGGCGCCGCGGCCGTCCTTTCGCGCCCGGTTGGCGGCGAGGGCGCCGGTGACGCCGCTGACGATCGGCTTCAAAATCCGCAGCAAGGTCCAGATTGCGGCGACGCCGATCGTGCCGGCACCGACGAAGCGCACTTTCTGGACAAAGATGCCGCCGACGAAATCGTCGAGGCCCGTGGCCGGAACGCCAGCCAGCGCGGTGTAATGGGGGACCAGCCAGACCCAACTGATCAGCAGTCCGACGAACATCGCGATGCCGACCGACAAGCCGACCAAATGCCCGACTCCGATCAGCGCCATCGACAGGCTGGTGGAAACCTGGCTTACGCCGGCACCGAACTTGAAGGCTTTCGCAGCGCTCGCAGCGAGCAGGTTCATGCCGGCCAGCACTTGATATCCGGCCGCTGCGATCGAACTCCACAGGATCATCGCCAGTCCGCGCTTGTTCTCGTCCTGGCCGCCAACTCCGCTTCCGACCTTGAGCACTTCGGCCGCAGCGACGCCTTCGGGAAAGGGCAAATCGGTGCCGGTAACGAGCGCCCGCCGCAGCGGCACAGAATACATCACTCCCAAAATGCCGCCGAGCGCGATAACCGCGACGCTCAGCCAATAGGGAAAGCCGGTCCACCAGCCGACCATGATCAGGCCGGGCAGGACGAAGATGATTGCCGATAGCGTCCCCGCCGCCGAAGCGATGGTCTGGACGATATTGTTTTCCTGGATGGTCGAATTCGAAAAGGCGCGCAGCACCGCCATGGAGATGACCGCGGCCGGAATCGAGGTGGCGAAGGTCAGCCCGATCTTGAGCCCGAGATAGACATTGGCTGCGGTGAACACGACCGTGATGAGTGCGCCGAGGATGATCCCCCGGATCGTCAGCTCCTTGATTTCGATGTCCGTTCGAGCCGCCGCTTGGTCAGTCATTTCAATTCCCCTGGTTGCTCGTTCAGACGCGGTCGCAGCCGCCGCGCGGTGATGGTGTCGAATGGCGGCGGAGTACTTGCCAGCGGTCGTCCTCCCGCACCCAGACGTCGGTCAGGACCACGCAATCCTCGATTTCCCGGCCGAGATATTTGAGCCGCCATCTGGCAAACACCGTTCCGACCATCATGTCGCCGGTCGCGGTGGCGTCGTGGACTTCCAAATCGATTCCGGCGACGTCGCGCTTCTCGATCGCCTCGAACCAATCCTCGCGGTGCATCATGAACGGCCCACTCGACCGGACGCCGATCAGCACAAAATCGCGATGGACCAGTTCCTGCAGCGTCGCGACGTCCTTGTCGCGCAACGCCGCGCTCCACTTGCCTTCCAATGCTTGGATGATTTCGCACGTACCGGTCGCCAACACTTTACCCCTATGTCCCCACCTGACGGCTTAGCGCGTTCAAAACCGATTGTCGTGTCATTGCGTCCGCCCGGAAACGGAAATGTCGACCGCTCAAAGCTGGCTGCCACGACCAAGTCCGCGCGTTCCAGAATATCGCTTGCGACTCGCGCCGGCTAGGTTAGGCTTCGAATTCTCGCGCAGGAATGGCGCCATGGGGGATATGAGCATGCCTGACAACAAGCCGCCCGCAGATGTCGACGTGACCAAGGAATGGCGTGCCACGCACGGCCAGGAAGCCGCCGCCAAGCGCCTGCGCATCTATGCGGTGATCGCCTGGATCATTGCCATCGGCGCCGAGATCGCCGGAATTGTCATGCTCCGCCAGCACAAGTTCGACAACGGCAACCTGCCGCTGCTGATCGGCCTTCTGGTCGGAATTGCGGTCTTCGCAATCGCCGGCAGCATGATGTGGAAAGCCGCCAACAAGCACGATCCAGCGCGCGCTTCCGACAAAGCGCGGTTCTTCTTCCAGAACCAGCTCGGCGCGATCATCACCGTCATCGCCTTCCTCCCACTCCTCGTCCTCATCTTCATGGACAAGGACATGGACCCCAAGAACAAGAAGATCGCCGGCGGCATTGGCGCCGTCCTGGCGGTTGCAGCGACGATGTTCGGGATCGACTTCAACCCCGCCTCGGTCGAGCAATATACCCAGGACATGAACAGCTGCGCGTCGCAGATCAAAGCCAATCAGCCGACCACCGCTTGCTCGCCCGAAGTCGCTGCACAGGCGCAGGAAATCGCCAGGGATTCGGCAATGGTCGCCGAGGCGACCAAGGACGCCGCCCACCCCGGGGGCCAGGACGTGGTCTATTGGATCGCTCCGGAAAATGGCGCCAAGCGGGCGAGCACGCCGCACGTGTTCCACATCTGCCAAGCGGTCAGCCCGATGCGCGGCAAGACCGTCAATCGCGGTTCGGTGACCCAGGCCTATGCCGAAAACGCGACCCGCATCACCAAGCAGATCCCGATGGAGCAAAGGCAGTGCGGCTTCGCCGACGCTGCGGCCGACGCGGTTTCGAACCGCCAGGCGGGATAAGCGCTCCGCCTAGCGCTGGCTGATATCGATCCCGATAAACGCTTCGGGCGCGGTGCCGCGCTTGACCAACAGCAGCACGCTCGAGCGGTTGGCACGGCGCGCCGCATCGACCGCAGTGACGATCTGGGCCGGGCTGGTGACCAGTTGCTGGTTGATCGAAACGATGAGATCGCCGCGCTGCAGACCCTTTTCGGCCGCGTCGCTATTGGGATCGACCACGGTCACCATCACCCCATGCGCGGTCGGCGGCAGGCTGGTTGCGCGGGCGATTTCCGGCGTTAGCGGCGACAGGCCCAGGCCCAGCGTCGTCTTGGGCGCAGCCGAGGCATCGTCGCTGGTGCCCGGATTGCCGCCGGCGCCGCCGAGCTTGGCCAGTTCTTCCTCGGTCGGTCGCTGGCCGACGACAATGTTGAGCGTCTGGCGACGTCCGCCACGAACGATGTCGAACGCGGCACGCGATCCGACCTGGGTGTTGGCGACGAGGTAGGATACTGTCTCCTCGGGCGTCACATCGCGGCCATTGACCCGCAAGATGACGTCGCCTTGCTGCAGGCCGCCCTTGGCCGCGGGGCCGCCGGGCACCACCGAGCGAACAATTTCCCCCATGTCCTTGGGCAGGCCGAGCGACGGCGCGATGCTTTCATCGAGTGGCTGGAGGCCGACACCGAGATAGCCGCGCTGCGGGCGCTGTCCCTTGCGCAGCGAATCGATCACCGGCTTGGCCAGCTCGGCGGGGATGGCGAGGCCGATCCCGACCGACGCGCCAGTCGGGCTGATCAAGGCCGAATTGATGCCGATGACACTGCCGTAGAGATCGAACATCGGCCCGCCGCTATTGCCCATGTTGATGCTGGCATCGGTCTGGATATAGCGGTCGTAAGGGCCGATGCCGGTGATGCCGCGATGAAGCGCGGAGATGATCCCTGCAGTCACGGTCCCGCCAAGCCCATAGGGATTGCCGATCGCCAGGACCCAGTCGCCGACCCGCGACTTGGTGCTGTCGCCCCAGTTCACATAGGGCAGATTGGTGCCGTCGATCTTAAGCAAGGCAAGGTCGCTGGTTTCATCGCGACCGACGATCCGCGCTGGATATTCCTTGCGATCGACGGTGATGACGGTGACGCTGTCGACCGTG
This sequence comes from Sphingomicrobium sp., assembly GCA_039920065.1. Lineage (GTDB taxonomy): Bacteria > Pseudomonadota > Alphaproteobacteria > Sphingomonadales > Sphingomonadaceae > Sphingomicrobium. Next base: position 13,472 of record JBDSEL010000035.1, read on the forward strand.
CCGTTGCCACCCGACCCCTGGATCAGGTGATTATTGGTGACGATGTAGCCGTCGGGCGAAATGATGAAGCCGGAGCCGAGCGAACCGGTTTCCCGAGTACGCGCCCCGCCGCCGCCGCCGCCTGGTGCCTGTTGTTGCTGGCCCTGACCCCGGCCTTGACCCTGACCCTGACTCTGACCCTGGCCCTGACCGTTGGGATCGAAGCGGCGGAAGAATTCCTCGAACGGATCGGCTGACTGGCCGCGAACCGGCACGCGTTGCTTGGTCGAGATATTGACCACTGACGGCTGCAGGCGCGCGGTAAGGTCGGCGAAAGACATCGGCGCGCCCTGTGGCGCCATCGCCATAGGCGAATTTTGCGCGACTTGCGCGCCGGCCTGGCCGGTGGCGAGCGAAAATGCGCTGCCCCCAAGCAACAACGACATTGCGACCCCATAGGCGTAGCGCACTTTTCCGGACTCCTTCGGCATCGATACTCCACCTAATCTGCGTGAACGCAAGGCGTTAGCAGCCTCGTTCGATG
>JBDSEL010000036.1:0-12587 GCA_039920065.1 Sphingomicrobium sp.
CGACCGGCTCGAAGTTTACGAGCGCGTCGGCAGGCCCTAAGCGAGCCGCCATGTTTACCGGCATCATCACCGACATCGGCCGAGTCCGCAGCGTCGAGCAGCGCGGCGACCGCCGCCTGGTCATCGAAACGGCGTTTGACTTGGCAAGCGTCGATCTGGGCGCGTCGATCGCCTGCTCCGGCGTGTGCTTGACCGTTGTCGACAAAGGTCCCGGCTGGTTCGCCGTCGATGTCTCGGGCGAAACCGTCTCGCGCACTGCCGCCGCCATGTGGGACGAGGGCGCGCACCTCAACCTCGAGCGGGCGCTGCGCCTGGGCGACGAACTGGGCGGCCATTTCGTCACCGGTCATGTCGATGGGATCGGCACCATCCTCGTCATCTGTCGCGAAGGCGATTCGACCCGTATCGGGATCTCGGTCGCTCCGGCCATCGCCCGCTATATCGCTGAAAAAGGGTCGGTGACCCTGGATGGCGTGTCGCTGACCGTCAACGAGGTCGCCGACAAGGACGACGGGACCAGCCACTTCGCGGTCAATATCATCCCGCATACCGGGGCGCAGACTACGCTCGGCGGTGCACAGCAGGGCCGACAACTCAATGTCGAAATTGACGTTTTTGCCCGCTATCTGGACCGAATGACCGCCTCTCGATCACAGTGAAGCGCTTTCAATCACATTAAAATGTGATAATGGCCCGACATGTCGACCAATCTCATCGAGCAATTGAATGCCATCGTCGCGACTGGCGAGGTCAGCCGTGCCGGGCTCGCGCGCGCTGCAGGGCTGCACCCTAACAGCCTGCGCAAGATGGGCGCCTCCGATTGGAATCCGACCGCCGATACGCTCGGCCGGCTCGAGCGGCTGATCACCAGCGGCACCACCGACGTTCTCGCCGGGGCCGAAGCGATCATCAATGAGGCCCGCAATGGGCGAATGTTCATTCTCGTCGACGACGATGACCGCGAAAATGAAGGCGACCTCGTCATCCCAGCACAGATGGCGACTCCCGACGCGGTCAATTTCATGGCTCGCCACGGACGCGGCCTGATTTGCCTGACCCTGACCCGGGAACGCGCCGACCAGCTTGGGCTGGAACCGATGGTGCGCACCAACCGCAGCCGCAATGAAACAGCCTTCACGGTATCGATCGAGGCTCGCGATGGCATTTCGACCGGGATTAGCGCTGCCGACCGCGCGCGCACCATTGCGGTCGCGATCAACGCCAACAATAGCGCCGATGCGATCGTCTCGCCCGGCCATGTCTTTCCGCTCGTCGCGCGTCCGGGAGGAGTCTTGGTCCGCGCCGGTCACACTGAGGCGGCGGTCGATGTCGCGCGGCTCGCCGGGCTCAACCCGTCGGGCGTGATCTGTGAGATCATGCGCGAAGACGGGACCATGGCGCGGCTCGATGATCTGATGGACTTCGCGCGCACCCATGGCCTCAAGATCGGCACCATTCGCGACCTCATCGCCTATCGCTTGAAGAAGGACCATCTGGTCGAGCGCGTGTCGGCGACCCGATTTGCCGCGGGGCCGGACAAGGACTGGCAGGCGTTCGTTTTTCGCGACAAATCGAGCGGTGAGGAGCAGCTCGCGCTCGTCCACGGCGATCTCGATCCCGAGCAGCCGACGTTGGTGCGCATGCACAGCCTCGACCTGTTCGGCGATGTGCTGGGCGAGGCCGACGGCAAAGGCGCGATGCTCCACCAGGCCATGCGGATGATCGAACGCGAAGGCGCGGGCGTTGTCGTTGCGCTTCACGCTGCGGCGCCGGGGTCGCTGTCGCGCTCGCTCGATCGCCGCGCTGGCACCGCCGAGCTCGGCGACAATGCGACTCGCAATTACGGGATTGGCGCGCAGATCCTCGCCGCGCTGGGCATCCACGACATGATCCTGCTCACCAACACCAATCATTCGCCGGTCGCGCTCGCCGGCTATGGCCTGGCCATTGTCGACCAGCGGCCGATGCCGGCGAAGGAGGCGCTCGATGGCTAATGTCCTGATCGCCGAGGCTCGCTTCTACGCCCACCTCAATGACATGCTGCTGACCGGCGCGCGAGCGGCAATCGAAGCGGCCGGGCACCGGCACGAGACCGTGACGGTCCCGGGCGCGCTCGAGCTTCCCGGCGCGCTCGCGCTCGCGGCAGAGAGCGGTCGCTATGATGCTTATGTCGTGCTCGGCGTGGTCATTCGCGGCGAGACTTTCCATTTCGAAATCGTCGCCGGGGAAAGTGCCCGGGGGCTAATGGCCTTGACGCTCGACGGCATGGCGATCGGCAATGGCATCCTCACCGTCGAGAGCGAGGCGCAGGCGCTCGTCCGCGCCGATCCCGGCCAACTCGACAAGGGCGGTGCAGCCGCCAAGGCGGCCCTCGCAATGCTCGACCTGCGCGGGCATTTTGCCGCCTAACCAGGAGTCAATTGGCGGTCACATCGCCCGCCTTTGCGCTGCTCGGATTTGCGGATAGGAAGCCATTGGTGAGCACGTCGGACAGCCGCTTCGCCTTTCCCGCCCTCCTCTTCGGCAGCACGTTGCTAGCTGTTGGGCCGTGGCTGGTGCGCCTGGCCGGGGTTGGACCGGTCGCGGCGGGGTTCTGGCGGCTTGCGCTGGCCGTCCCGTGCCTGTTTTTCATCGCTCGGCTGACCCGCCATCCGGCGCATTTGCCGGGTCGCGCGACCGCCGGACTAGTGATGCTTGCGGGCCTGTTTTTCGCGCTCGATCTGGCCGCTTGGCACATCGGCATTCATATGACCAAGCTCGGCAATGCGACGATGTTCGGCAATGTCTCGAGCTTTGCCTTCGCCGCCTGGGGCCTGTGGCTTGCGCGCTCGCGACCGTCACCGCTGCAGGCCGCAGCACTGCTCCTTGCAGGCGCTGGCGCCGCGCTGCTGATGGGCAGCAGCGCTGAATTGTCGCTGCGCCACTTGCACGGCGATCTGTTCGCGCTCGGCGCGGGCCTTCTCTACACCGGCTATCTGATCGTGGTTCAGCGGGTGCGCGGAACACTTGCCCCCTTGCCGCTGCTGTTCCTCGCCAGCCTGTCGGGAGCGGTCATTCTCCTGCCAATCTCGCTCATCCTTGGCGAGCAATTGATCCCCACCAATTGGACGTTCGTCATCCTGCTGGCATTGAGCAGCCAGGTGATCGGGCAGGGCCTGCTGGTCTATGCCTTGGGCAGATTGCCACCGCTCATCATCGGCCTGACCCTGCTCACTCAGCCCGCGGTCTCAGCACTGGTCGGATATCTCGCTTATGGCGAGCGTCTAACCCTGCTTGACGGGCTGGGGATGGGGGCGATGATCGCGGCGCTGGTGCTGGTGCGCCTGCCCGTCCGGGGCTTGCGTTCGCGGGCCCCGCAGCCCAGTTGAGCGCCATGACCGGTCCTAGCCCGCTCGAACTCCTGCGCCAGCGACTGTCGCTCGCGGTGGGCGAGAATGCGGTATTCGACGGCTGGACCGCCAAGGCCGTGGATTCCGCCGCGGCGCAGCTTGGCATCGACCCGGCACAAGCCCGATTGGCAATGCCCAAAACCGCCGCCGGAATGGTCGAGGTCTATATTCGCGGCGTCGATTCGGCGCTCGAGGCTTGGGCCGCGGCTAACGGGCTCGACCAGATGAAGATCCGCGCGAAGATCCGCTCGCTGGTCTGGCAGCGGCTGCAGATCATGGGCCCGGCGCGCGAAGCGGTGCGCACAGCGCTCTCGATTCTCGCCATGCCGCACAATCTGCCGTTGGCGATGCGGCTGTCGTGGAGCAGCGCCGATACGATGTGGCGACTGGCCGGCGATACCACCACCGACTTCAATCATTATACCAAGCGGGCGACACTCGGTGCGGTCTATGCCTCGACCACGCTCGCCTGGCTCGACGACCAGAGCGACGAGTGGGTCGATAGCGCCTGCTTCCTCGACCGGCGCATCGACAATGTCATGGAGTTCGAGAAAGCGAAGCTGCGCTGGCGCGGATCGGCCGACCGGCGGATCAGCCTGAGCCGCTTTTTCGGGCGACTTCGCTACCCGCCGCGCTAGCCTCGATACCAGCGCCCTCTTCCCTCGCGCCGTTGTTACTGATAATCACTCGCAAGTAATGAACGCGCCCGCACACCTCGATTCCATACGCCTTGATTCGCTCCGTACCGGCACACCCGCCGAGGTCGTCGCGATCGATTGGGCAGTGCTGGTTGAGGCGGATGCGGCAAGGCTACGCCACTTCGGCTTCGATGCGGGGGTGCGTGTCGAAGCCCTCCACAGCGGCCCGTTCGGGCGCGATCCGCTTGCGGTGCGCGTCGGCCGGATGACTGTTGCCATCCGCCGCAAGCATGCCGCGGCGATTTCCGTTCGTTCGCTCGCTTAGTGGCCAAACCACCGCTGATCGCCGTCGTCGGTAATCCCAATGCCGGCAAGAGCGCGCTGTTCAATGCCCTGACCGGGGCCCGCCAGAAGGTCGGCAATTATCCGGGCGTTACGGTTGAACGGCACACAGGCGTGATGCGCCTGCCCGACGGTTCCACCGCTGAGATGATCGACCTTCCCGGCGCCTATGGCCTCGACCCATCGAGTCCCGACGAAGCGGTCACCCGCGACGTCCTGCTGGGTAAGCAACGCGGCGAGCGACTGCCCGATGCGCTATTGATCGTGGTCGATGCGTCGAACCTCGACAATCATTTGCGCTTCGCGCTCCAGCTGATCGACCTGGGCCTGCCGACAGTGATCGCGCTCAACATGATCGACCTCGCCAGGCGCGACGGCCTTGAACTCGATTCGCGGCGGTTGGAGGCGGAGCTTGGCGTGCCGGTGGTCGAGACGGTCGCAGTGCGTAAGCGCGGGATCGAGTCATTGGCCGCAGCGCTGGCGGGCCTCGTCAGCGGCGAAGTGCGCGAGATCCGGCCCGGCCCCGGCCCCATCACGGACCCGCAAAACCTACAGCGCCGCGCCCGCGAGCTCGCGCTTGCGGCGATCGTCCGCGAAACTCCGGTCAGGCGACTGACCCATCAGCTCGATGGGGTCCTGCTGCATCCGGTGGTTGGGCCGATCATCCTGACCGCAATCCTGTTCGTGATGTTCCAGGCCGTGTTCGCCTGGTCGGCACCACCCGCAGATGCGCTTGCTGCACTCGTTGCCCAGCTCGGCGCTGCAATCGGCGCCGCTTTGTCGCCCGGAATATTGCGGTCGCTGATTATCGACGGCGTGTTTGCCGGGGTCGGCGCGGTGGTCGTCTTCCTGCCGCAGATCCTGATCCTGTTCCTCTTCATCCTGGTCCTCGAATCGACCGGCTATCTGGTTCGCGCGGCGTTTCTGATGGACCGGCTGATGAGCTGGGCGGGGCTGTCGGGCCGGGCATTCATCCCGCTGCTGTCGAGCTTCGCCTGCGCGGTTCCCGGGATCATGGCAACGCGGACCATCGACAATCCCAAGGACCGGTTGACCACGATCCTGGTCGCGCCGCTAATGACCTGCTCAGCTCGGCTTCCGGTGTATGCGCTGATCATCGCCGCCTTCATTCCCAAACGAAGCATTGGCCCCGGCATCGGTCTCCAGGGCCTGGTGATGTTCATCCTTTATCTGTCGGGGATCGCCAGCGCGCTGGTTGCTGCGCTCGTTCTGCGCCGGACCGTGGTCAAGGGCAGCGGTGGCGTATTCATGATGGAATTGCCCAAATATCAATGGCCGCGACTGACCGACATTGCCATCGGTCTGTGGCAGCGGGCAATGATCTTCCTCAAGCGCGCCGGGACGATCATCCTGTTCACAACCTTGATCCTGTGGGCGCTTGCCAGCTTCCCGCAAGCGGGCCCGGGCCAGCGCCAAAGCGATGTCTCGATCGCCGGCCACGTCGCCGACGGCATTCACGTCGTCGTTGCGCCGATCGGCTTCAACAAGGACATCAGCCTGGCATTGTTGCCGGCAATGGCTGCGCGCGAGGTTGCGGTGGCTGCAATCGGCACGGTCTATTCGCTCGATGCGGGCGACGAAGGCCAGATCAAAACCCTTGAGCAGCGCTTGTCGGGCCGATGGAGCATGGCCACTGCGCTGGCGTTCCTCGCCTGGTTTATTTTCGCGCCGCAATGCATCTCGACCATCGCCGTCACCCGACGCGAAACCAACGGCTGGAAATGGCCGATGTTCATGGTCAGCTATCTGTTCGTCCTGGCCTATATTGCGGCTGGCGTGACCTACTGGACAGCGGTCGCATTCGGACTTGGCTAGCGCGCCTCGGCGGACTAACGCTGGCGCGAACAAGGTGATTTTGGGAGAGTGAAATGGCGGGCGTGAACAAGGTCATTCTGGTTGGGAATCTGGGGGCCGATCCCGAGGCGCGCTCGCTCAACAATGGCGGCGAAGTCGTCAATATGCGGATCGCCACGTCGGAAAGCTGGAAGGATCGCGAGGGCCAGCGCCAGGAGCGCACCGAATGGCACAATGTCGTCATCTTCAACGAGAATCTCGGCCGGGTCGCCAAAAGCTATTTGAAGAAGGGCTCAAAGGTCTATCTCGAAGGCCAGATCCAGACTCGCAAATGGACCGACCAGACCGGCAACGACCGCTACACCACCGAAATCGTGCTGCAGCGTTTCCGCGGCGAGCTGGTCCTGCTTGATTCGCGCGGCGAAGGCGGCGGCAGCTTCGGCGGTGGGCAGTCAGGTAGCTCTAATGACGACTTCGGCGGCGACAGCGGCGCCGGCAGCGGTGGCACGCGCACTCAGTCGCGCCCGCAACCTGCGGCCTTCGACACCGACCTCGACGACGACGTTCCGTTCTAGGATCCGCATCGGGCCGTTCTAGGATTCGTTTTCGGGCTTGCCCTTGAGTGCGGCGAGCGCGGCGAACGGGCCGGCCTGCTCCTCGGTCATGACGCCGGCATTCTTGAGCGCGGCTTCGGCGCCGGCGCTGCGCGGATAGGGATCGACCGCTAGCGCCAGCGTGTCGGCGATCGCCTCGCCAAGCACGAACGACGCGCCATCGTAAAAGACCGTGTCGCAATCCTCGGGCCCAAGCTCAATTTCCGAATCGGGCGAATCGGCCGCCAGCTCGGGCGTGAAGACGAGGTCGAACGGCGCATCGACGTGCGCGGCGATGGACTCGCCGGTGACCACGCATTCTTGGGTCAGCGCAGACTTCAACCGCCCAGTTGCTCGAATCACGGCGCCGCTGCGCTCAAGCGTGGCATGAGCCGCCAATCGCTCGATCCCCGGGAGTCCAAGGCGTGCCGCGATCGCGTCGCATTGCGGGCTATTAGCGACCAGCTCGATGCGCTCGCCGCTGCGCACCTGGTCGAGGCGCACTGCACAATCGAAATCGATGTTCATGCGACCTCCCCGGCCATCAGCGAATCGATCAAGGTCGAATCAAGCCGCCCCCAATCGGACCGTAGCAGCGCGGCTGCGCGATCGAGCGCTGGCGCTTCGACCGGGCTCTTGAACAGGCTGATGCGCGTCACGTCCGCCCAATTGGCGTCGCCAGCGACTGCGCCGCGCCAAGCATCGACCCGCCCCGAAAGCGCCCCGACCAGCTTGCGGATGGTCTTGCCCAGCGTTGGGTCGCTCATGCCCAGTTCGCGATGCTCGGCCTCCATCGCCTCGATGAACCGCTCAGTCAGCGCGACCGATGCGGCCTCGCCCGCACTGCCTTCGCGCTCGACCCGGACCAGCGCCAGCGCGGTCACCGAAGCAAGCAGCGCGAACCGCCCGTCGAGCGTGTCGGGCACGCCGCCATCGCGAAAATAGGCCGGGTTGCGGGCGAGCCGGGTGATCGCCGCGAAGCCCTGCGCACCGCGCGCCGGATCGTCCGTTAATCGTGGGAACAGGAATTTCAGCATAGCATGGCTCTCGCAAATGGTGCGCTGGCGACGTGGGGCCCTTGTTGTCAAGGCGAGGCTTGCGCCATGGCCGCAGCGCCAGCATATGGGCCCCGCAGCCGAGCCGGCAAGGCCGAGCGCTGCGCGATTTTCGGGAAGGGTGTGTTTTGACGAATAAATTTACCGGTTCGGTCCGCTTTCTGGCTCTTGCCGGTGCAGCGCTCATGCTGCCCGCGTGCGGCGCCTTGCGGACCCATCGCGGTGCGGTCATCGACAGCCAGTTGGTGACCACCATCCAGCCCGGGATCGACAATAAGGAATCGGTCGCCAAGCTGCTTGGGCGGCCGACCTGCACCGGCCAGTTCACTCCTAATGAATGGTATTATGTGTCGCGCGACACCACCCAGTTCGCGTTCCGCAACCCGCGCGTGTCGAAGCAGAATGTGTTGCTGGTCCGGTTCGACCAGGGCGGCAACGTCACCGCGACCGAGAATTTCGGCAAGGAATGGGCGTTTGCGGTCGATCCGGCGCGCCGCACCACCCCGACGCTGGGGCGCAAGCGCGGCTTCTTCGAGGAGTTGATGGGCGGCGTCGGTTCGGTCGGCGGCGGACTTCCGACCCAGAACTAAGCGTCCGCGCTTCGCTGCTTCCGTCGTCCGCGGCTTTGTCCTAAGCCTCGGGCCATGACCGCGACCCCTTCGGGCATGACCTATGCCGAATATCTGCATCTCGACGAGTTGCTCGGCGCCCAGCATCCGCGGAGCGAGCTGCATGACGAGATGCTGTTCATCGTCATTCATCAGACCAAGGAGCTGTGGCTGAAGCAGATGCTTCACGAGGTTGGGCTGGCCATCGGGTTGCTCCGCGAAGACAAATTCGCGGAAGCGTACAAGGCCTTATCCCGAGTCAGTCGAATCCAGGCAGTGATGACCGTGTCGTGGGATGTGCTCGCGACCCTCACGCCGATCGATTATAGCGCGTTCCGGCACGTCCTCGGGACCAGCAGCGGATTCCAGTCCGTCCAGTTCCGCGAGCTCGAATTCCGGCTTGGCATCAAGGATCCCAAGTTTCTCGACTTTCACAAGGGCACGCCGGACCATGGTCGGCTTCAGGCCGCGCTCGATCAGCCATCGTTGTGGGATGAGGCCAATGCCGCATTGAGCCGCGCCGGCCTCGACGCTCGCGACGAAGACGCAATCGCGGCTTCGTGGCTCGAGGTCTACCGCCACTCCGACGTCCACTTCGGACTCTATCAATTGGCGGAAAAACTTGTCGACATCGATGATTCGCTGGCCGCCTGGCGCCACAAGCACGCCTTGACGATCGAGCGGATCATCGGGCGCAAGCGCGGCACTGGCGGCTCGGCCGGGGTCGATTATTTGTTGTCCACGCTCAACAAGCGAGCCTTCCCGCAATTGTGGTCGATGCGTACCGAGCTGTGAGCTTCAAGCCGCTGTTTTCGCGCAGCCTGAACGCTGCATCCGGCCGCCTGCATTTTGCAGCGCACAGCCATCATTTGTGGCCCGACGCGAGCTTCGACGGGCAGGCCGAATGCTGGGACGATGCCGCGCGCCTGGCCGATTCCAAATGGGAGCGGATCATGGGCGAGGTCTATCCCGAGGCCCAGGCCGAGGTCGCGGCCGAGCTTGGCAGCGGCAGCACCGACGCGCTCGCTTTTGCGCCCAACACTCACGATTTCATCCTGCGCCTAGTGTCGTCATGCCCGCGCCGTTCAGGCCAGCTACGGATCCTTACCAGCGACGGTGAATTCCACTCTGCGCGTCGGCAATTCGCCCGTTGGGAAGAAGATGGCTGGCTGGTCGTCGAGCGCGTCGCCGCCGAGCCTTTCGATAATTTCAGCGCGCGCTTTGTCGAACGCGCGCGAAGCGGCGATCACGATTTGATGTTCGTCAGCCAGGTCTTGTTTTCCAGCGGCCGCCTGTTCGATGATATCGCCGCGCTCGCCGACCTCGCGCGGCCGGAGGGTCCGTGGGTGGTGATCGACGGCTATCATGCGTTCATGGCGATCGACGCGCCCTTCTCCCCCGAGCTTGCGGCCTCCTGCTTCTACCTTGGCGGCGGCTATAAATATGGGATGGCGGGGGAAGGGGCGGCGTTCCTCCATGCCCCGCCCGGGTTCGGCCCGCGCCCTGCCGTCACCGGCTGGTTCGCCGAATTCGACGATCTTACCTTGCCCCCCGGCAGCATCGGCTACGCCCCCGACGGCCGCCGCTTTCTGGGCGCGACCTTCGATGCGTCGGGCCTCTATCGGTTCAACGCGGTCCGGCGCATGCTTGCCGATCAGGGGCTGACGACCGGGTGGATCGCGGCCCGCTGCGGCAAGCTCAAAACGCAATTGCTCGACGGCCTGGCGACGACCGCTTTGGGCGAGGCGCAATTGCTCAATCCCATTGGTAACGGACCCCAGGCGCGCTTCGTCGCGCTGCGCGATCCGCGCGCCAAGCGGTGGGAGGAGGCCCTGCGCGTTCAGCAGTGCATTACCGACGTGCGCGGCGAAGTCCTGCGGATCGGCTTTGCAATCTATCAGGACGAGGAAGACGTCGACCGCTTCGCCAGCATCGCGGCAACGCTTCGATGAGCAACGCCGCAGCTACGCCGCCACGGACGAGGCTGATCCTTGGACTGCTGCTGCTGTCCTACATTTTCAATTTCCTCGACCGGCAGATCGTTGCCATCCTGGCGATTCCGATCAAGGCCGATCTCAAGCTCAGCGACACCCAGCTCGGCCTGCTCGGCGGGATTGCCTTTGCTGCGCTCTATTCGACGCTTGCCATTCCCCTTGCGCGATTGGCCGATCGCCGCGGCCGGGTGAAAGTCATCGCCGCAGCGGTGGCAGTGTGGAGCGGGTTCACCGCTTTGTGTGGCGTGGCGGGCAGCTTCACTCAATTGTTCCTCGCCCGCATGGGGGTCGGCATTGGCGAGGCAGGCGGGGTGGCGCCAAGCTATGCACTGATCTCCGACCTTGTCCCGCCGGCACGGCGCGCGCGGGCGCTGGCGATTTTTTCGCTCGGCATCCCGATCGGTTCGGCGCTCGGACTTTTCTTCGGCGGCTGGCTGGCACAGAATTTCAACTGGCGGACCGCTTTTGTCGCGATTGGCCTCGCTGGCATCCCGGTCGCATTGCTGATCCGCGCCGTGGTTCCCGAAACCGAGCGCTCGGCCGACACCGGCAAGGTCGCTCCGCTGACCTTTGCCGCGACCATCGCCTTGCTCGCCCGAAAACCGAGTTTCTGGCTGCTTGCGTTCGGCGCAGCGGCGGCATCGATCTGCGGCTATGGCTTCGGCTTCTGGTTGCCGCGCCATTTCCTCGGCCACCTCGGTCTCTCGCTAACCGAGATCGGCGTCTATTTCGGTTCGATCGTCCTGATTGGCGGAATGGCCGGCATTTATGGTGGCGGCTGGGTCGCCGACCGGCTGGTGCGGACGCGCGGCGTCGGCGGCAATGCGCTGGTCCCCGGAATCGCGTTTCTTCTGTGCGTGCCGCTTTACGCCGCGGCCTTGTCGACAAGCTCGCTGACGTTGGCGTGGCCGCTGTTCGCGCTGCCTTATGCCTTGTCATTGACCTGGCTCGGTCCGATCGTCAGCGCGGTCCAGAATCTGGTCGAACCGCGCTTGCGCGCCACCGCCTCGTCGGCCTTCCTGTTGATCAACAATTTGCTCGGGATCGGCTTCGGCACCTTCATGTTTGGCTTTCTGTCGGATCGGCTGGCGCCGCATTATGGCGACGACGCGCTGCGCACGGCGCTGATGCTGGGGATTGGGTTCTACGCGCTGGCAGGCCTGCTATGTCTGCTCGCCGCCCGTCGGCTAGCGCTGGACAGCGAAACCTAAGCTCCTGAACGACTTGGCAATTTCTCGTTCACGCTAATGCGCCGAATGGAGTGGATTCGGCGGGGAGATGGTCGGAACCGACCGCCCCTGCGAGCCGTTGTCGTTTTTTCAAAAGGAGTTTTTGCAATGACCAAGCTGTTTCTCGCAGCCGGCGTGGCCGCGCTGGCGATCTCGGCCCCGGCCAACGCGAGTCCCGGTGGCCAGGGCCATGCGGCAAATCAAAATCGAGTCGATCGCGCCAAGGGCGGCGGCGATAAGGAAAGCCGCGCCACTCGCGTTGCGTCCAACAAGGAGCGTGCTGCGCGCCCGGCGCGTGCCGAGCGTCAGTCCGCACGGGTCGAACGTAGCCAAGTGCGCACCGACCACGCGGCTGCTGCGCGGACCGATCGCGTCGCGAACCGCTCTAATCGGGTCGAAGCCCGCGTGGATCGTTCGCAGCAGCGCGTCGATAATCGCGTTGCACGCATCGACAATCGCACTGCGAACCGCGTCGAGCGGATCAATGAGCGCATGGTCAACCGCAGTAATCGCATTGCCGCGCGTGGTTTCGCCAACGGCTTCAGCAACGCCAAGGGCCGCGGCCTGATCGACGGGTGCCCGCCGGGTCTCGCCAAGAAGAATAACGGCTGCCTTCCCCCGGGTCAGGCGGCCAAGCTCGGCATGACGCCGATGGTGACCGCTCGGACGGTGCAGTTGATGCGCGCCGCGCGGGTCGATGGTCTCAATCGGCGCCTCGGCTATAATCTGGTCGCGCCGGTGACCGCCGCGTCATTGATCGGCTTGCCGCTGAGCCAGGCGAATTCGATCATTCCGTTGTCGAACGTTCCGGACTCGATCCGCTATCTCTACCCGTCGACCTCGGCCTATGATTATCGCTACGGCAATGGCTACATGTATCAGGTCGACCGCTCGTCGAATCTGATCTCGTCGCTGCTGCCGCTG
>JBDSEL010000037.1:0-6290 GCA_039920065.1 Sphingomicrobium sp.
TGGTGGAGCTGAGGAGGATCGAACTCCTGACCTCTGCAGTGCGATTGCAGCGCTCTCCCATCTGAGCTACAGCCCCGAACCCTCGGTGAGGCGGGTCACTAGCCGCGAATTTGCCGCCGCGCAACGCCCTTTGCGAGCGCCTTCTGGCCGAGGCTTTTCAGCGATGAACGGAGGAACAGCGGCGGGCCCGATGGGTTATATCCGTGCCACTTGATAGCGACCTCCCGTGCGGGGAGGTGAACGAGCAGGCCCGGTCGTGTTTCCCCTTCACGACCGGGCCTTTCTCATGGGTGCAAACCGGCCTATGCGCGCTGCAACCGCAGCCCTTTATCCCGGAGTTTCCCTATGGCCCGCGCCTGGCATCTAATCAGCCGTCCCGATGGCATGCCCACCCAAGCCAATTTCGACCTTCGCGAGGTCGAACTGCCCGCACTTCGGGACGGCGATATCCGGGTGAAGAACGCGTGGTTGTCAGTCGACCCTTACATGCGCGGCCGGATGAATGACGTGAAGAGCTATGTCCCGCCGTTTGCGCTCGAGGCGCCAATGGACGGCGGTGCGATCGGTGAGGTGGTCGACAGCAAGGCCGAGGGCTTCGCCAAGGGCGACCAGGTTTTGCACATGGGCGGCTGGCGCGACGAGGCGGTGGTCGCCGCCAAGACGGCGATCAAGCTGCCCGAGTTGGGCGCTCAACCCAACCAGTTTCTCGGCATCCTCGGAGTGACCGGCTCGACGGCGTATTTCGGCCTGCTCGAGGCGGGCCAGGCCAAGGCGGGCGACGTCGTGTTCGTGTCGGCGGCGGCAGGCGCGGTCGGATCGGCCGTCGTCCAGATCGCCAAGGCCAAGGGCATGACCGTCATCGGATCGGCCGGCGGCAAGGATAAATGCGCGGTGGTGAAGGCGCTCGGCGCCGATGCCGTCGTCGATTACCGCGCCGGGCCGGTGCTCAAGGGCCTGGCCAAGGCGGTCAAGGAAATCGGCGCCACCGGCATCGATGTCTATTTCGACAATGTCGGCGGCGACCATCTCGACGCTGCCTTGGCGCTTGCCAGCCAGAATGCGCGCTTTGCCATTTGCGGAATGATCGACGGCTATAACAGCGCCGAGCCGACCAAGCTTCGATTCATCGCGCGAACGATTGCCGCGCGCATCAATTGGAAGGGCTTCATCGTCTTCGACTATCAGTCGCGGATGAGCGAATTCTATGCCGAAATGGGCCCGCTGCTCAAAGCCGGCAAGGTCACTGCCCAGGAAACCGTGGTCGAGGGCCTCGACCAGACCCCCGACGCGTTCCTTGGCCTGTTCACTGGCAAAAACACCGGCAAAATGCTGGTCAAACTTTAAGCGCGCTCGCTCCTAAACGCCCACAAGCGCCAGCGACTTAACGCGCGTAATTGCAGACCGACGGATTGCCCGACTGAAGCCCGCGGCGAAGCGCTTCCATGCGCTGGGCCGAGGTGCCGTGGGTGAAATTGTCGGGTGACACCTGACCCTTGGTCAGCATGTCGTCGCCGATCGCTTCGGCGGCGCGCATGCCTTCCTCGAAATCGCCCGGTTCGAGCGCCGGGCGGCCCCGCGCGTCCTTGGCGTTGGCGGCCCATACGCCGGCGTAGCAATCGGCCTGAAGCTCGACCCCGACCTGAACCGCATTGCCGTCCGCGCGGGACACGCCGGTCTGCGTCCGCTGCGACTTGTCGAGCGTGCCTTCGAGGTTCTGAACGTGGTGCCCGACTTCGTGCGCGATGACATAGGCCTGGGCGAAATCACCCGGCGCCTGGAAGCGGCGCGACAGTTCGTTGAAGAATTTCGGATCGATGTAGACCTTGCGATCGGTCGGGCAATAGAAAGGCCCCATCGCTGCCTGCGCAGCGCCGCAGCCCGACTGATTGTAGTCGGAATAGGCGACCAAGGTGGTCGGCTGATAGGTCGCGCCAGAACGGCGGAAGATCTCGCCCCAGACCTGCTCGGTCGAGCCCAGAACACTGGTTATGAACTGCTTCGAATTGGCGTCGAGGCGCGATTGGCCGGCCGGCGCGGTTTCGGTCGCGGTCGACCCGCCGCCACCCAGAATGCCGCCACCGCCCATCTGCTGGAGCGCGCAGTAACCGAGGAGGAGAACGAGCACGCCGACAATGCCGAAACGGCTGGCGATCATCGGCAGCAAGCAGCCGAGCAAATTGCCCCCGCCCCCGCCCATGCCCATGCTTTGGCCGGTACGATCGTCGAAATTATCACTGCCGGGGCCGTCGAGACGCATGATTTTCCCTCCTGTTGCGCTGAGAATGCTCCACAAGCGTAACGGTTGCAATTTAGCGCGTAGCCGTCATTGCGAAGGCACACCGAGGATGTGGGTCGTACTTGCAATGACGGAGAATTTCGTGAGCCTTGAAGGAAAGGTTGCAATGGTTACCGGGTCCACGTCGGGCATTGGGCGGGCCATTGCCCGAGCGCTCGCAGCAGCCGGCGCCAAGGTCATGCTCAATGGCTTCGGCGATGCCTCCGAAATTGCGGCTCTGGCCAAGGAACTGGGCGCGGTCCACGACGGCGCCGACCTGAGCGACCCGGGGGCAATTGCGGCGATGGTCGAGCGCTGCATCAGCGAGCTCGGCGCACCCGACATTCTGGTCAATAATGCCGGAATCCAGCACGTCGCCCCGGTTGCCGACTTCCCGCCGGAAAAGTGGGATGCGATCATCGCCATCAATCTGAGCGCAGTCTTCCACACCTCGCGGCTGTGCGTCGCGGCGATGGCAGCGAAGGGCTGGGGACGGATCATCAACACCGCGAGCGCGCACAGCCTGGTCGCCTCCCCCAATAAAAGCGCCTATGTCGCGGCCAAGCACGGGGTCGCCGGCTTTACCAAGAGCTTGGCCCTGGAAACCGCGCAAGCCGGCGTTACCGTCAATTGCATCTCGCCCGGCTATGTCTGGACCGAGTTGGTCGAACGGCAAATCCCGGACACGATGAAAACCCGCGGCCTGACCCGCGAGCAAGTCATCAACGACGTCCTGCTCGCGGCCCAGCCGACCAAGCGCTTCGTCACCGTCGATGAAGTCGCGGCGATGACCATGTTCCTGTGCAGCGATGGCGCAGCCTCGATCACCGGCGCCAATCTGAGCATGGACGGCGGCTGGACCGCGGCCTAGTCTTGGCGGCGATGCGCATCCTGTTTCCATTATTGGCCGCGACCACGCTGTTGAGCGGTTGCACGCTGGTCCGCCAGCAAGCGGCGATGGTGCCCCAGAAAACCAATGATTGGCACGCGGTCGTGACCGAGGCGGACCGCGCGCGGCTGCGCGAATGGCGCACCACGATGGTCAAGGCCTTGGCCACGGCGCGCGCCGCCGGCCACGGCGCCGCGATCGACGCCGAGGGTGCCCTACTGCGGCCCGACGCCGCGCTTGGCGGGGCGATTCCCAACGGCCTTTATGCCTGCCGGATAATCAAGGTCGGCGCCAAGAGCGAGGGCATGCTTGATTACGTCAGCTACCCCGCTTTCCGCTGTCAAATCGGGACGGCCGAGCGGCGGCATTTGACCAAATTGTCCGGATCGCAGCGGGCGGTCGGGATCATCTTTCCCGGCGGCGAGCTGCGCGACGTCTTCCTCGGCACCCTCGCGCTGGGCGACGAGCGGCAGGCCTTTCCCTATGGCGTTGACCCGATGCGCGACCTTGCCGGCTACGTCGAACGGATCGGCGAGCGGCGCTTTCGCTTGCTGCTGCCCAAACCGCATTTCGAATCCCAGCTCGACGTGATGGAGCTGGTGCCAGTCCTGTAGGAGTATGTTCGTGATGAAAGCCGCCGTCGCCGCAGCCTTTCTGCTCGCCGTTTCGCCCACCGTTGCAGCGGCCGCAGCGCCCGCGGCGGCACCGGACATCGCCGCCGGGGTGCGTTCCGACCTGCCCCAATTGATGACCCTCTATCGCGACTTTCACGCCCACCCCGAACTGAGCATGCAGGAGGTCCGCAGCTCGGCGGTTCTCGCCGCCGAAGCGCGCAAGCTTGGCTTCGCGGTGACCGAACATGTCGGCAAGACCGGCGTGGTCGCGGTGATGGCCAATGGCCCGGGCCCGACCGTCCTCATCCGCGCCGACATGGACGCACTTCCGGTGGCCGAGCAGACCGGCCTGCCCTTCGCCTCCACAATCCGCACCAAGACTGCCGAAGGGGTTGACAGCGGGGTCATGCACGCCTGCGGCCACGACACCCACATGACCGGTTGGATCGGAACGGCACGGCGCATGGCCGCGCTCAAGGGTCGCTGGTCGGGCACGCTGGTCATGATCGGCCAGCCGGGCGAGGAAGTGGGCCTGGGCGCGGAAGCGATGCTCGCTGACGGCCTGTTCACCCGCTTCCCCAAGCCCGATTTTATCATCGGCTTCCACGACGCCGCGGTGCTTCCGGCCGGAGTGGTCGGAATTACGCCGGGCTATGCGTTGGCCAATGTCGACAGCGTCGAAATCCTCGTGCGCGGCGTCGGTGGGCATGGCGCGGTGCCCCAGAACACCAAGGACCCGATCGTCCTCGCCAGCCGAATCGTCGGTACGCTCCAGACCCTGATCAGCCGCGACAATGATCCGCTCGACCCCGCGGTCATTACCGTCGGCAGCTTCCACTCCGGCGCCAAGCACAACATCATCTCCGACGAGGCCAAGCTGCAGATCACGGTGCGAAGCTATTCGCCCGAAAATCGGAGCAAGCTGCTCGACGGGATCAAGCGCGTTGCGCGCGGCGAGGCGATCGCCGCCGGAATGCCCGACGACAAGATGCCCGTAGTCACGCTTCACGAGGACGATTACACCCACGCGACGTTCAACACCGAGCAATTGTCGACCCGCGCGCGCGATCTGTTCTCTCGCCAATTTGGAGCAGCGCGCGTCGCCAGCCCCAAAGCGGCGATGGTCGGCGAAGACTTCAGCAGTTACTGGCTGGCCGACAAGTCGAAAGAGAGCCTGCTGATCTGGGTCGGTGGAACGCCGCAAGACAAATGGGACGCGGCCAAGGGCGATATATACAAATTGCCGTCGCTTCACTCGCCCTTCTGGGCACCCGACGCGGAAAAGGTCATCGCCACCGCGACTGAGGCGATGACCGCGCTTGCAATCGACCTGATGCCGCGGCCCTGACCGCTTATTCGGCAGCCATCAGCTCGGCTTTTTCGGCGATCGTCAGCTCGCGCAGGAGCGAATCGACGCTTCGCGTGAGTTCATCGACAAAGGGCATCGGGTGGCGCGCGCCGCGATAGGTTTCCGCGAGCATGATGGCATCGATCAGGATCGGGACGACATTCGCCTCGGGGTCGTCGAGCTCGGCGAGCCCGCGCAGCTTGGCCATGACCTTGCGCCGCGCCGCCAGCGGATCGTCCAAGGCTTCGCTCCGGCTAACTGCCCATCCCATGTTCGATGCTCCATTTGCGCAGTGATCAGGCGCGCATCATCCGCCATTCGTCGGCGAACGGGAAGTTCGGGTGGGCGCTTGGACGGTGCGGCTGGGCGTTAACCGCTGGCCGCGCTGAGCTGGTCGATTTGGGCTGTCGACAAGTCGAGGCGCATTCCGGCAATTAGCTCCTCGAGCTGCTCCGCCGATGTCGCACTGGCGATGGGCGCGGCAATCCCCGGCTGCACTTTGGTCCAGGCCAAGGCGACGCTGGCCACAGCCGCACCGGTCTGGGCCGCGACATCGTCCAGCGCCGCAAGCACGGCCTTGCCCTTGTCGCTCTCGACATAAGCGATATTGCGAAGCCCGCGGACGCTCTTGGCGAGGTCGTCCGGCGAACGATATTTGCCGCTCAAGAAGCCGTTGGCGAGGCTGTAAAAGCTGAAGAAACCGAGGCCGCGGGCGTTGACCACGTCCTGCAGCGCCCCTTCATATTTGTCGCGTTCGAGAAGGTTGTACCAACCCTGCACCGCGACTGCCGGCGCGATCCCGGCCTGCGCTGCGGTATCGAGCGCCGCCTCGACCCGCGCGGGCTCGAAATTGCTCAGGCCTGTGGCGCCGATCTTGCCGGCCTCGCGCAGCCGTTCGAAGGCGCCGAGGCTGTCGGCGAGCGGCACCTCGGAATTGTCGCGGTGCTGGTAATAGAGATCGATGGTCTCGATCCCCATGCGCTTGAGCGAGGCGTTGGTGGCGCGGGCGATGACCTTCGGATCGAGCGAGGCGACATATTCGCCGTCCTCGATCTTGCCGTCGAGGAAACCGACCTTGCTGGCGATCTGGACCTTCGCGCGCTTGGCCGGGTCGCGTCTCAGCCAATTGCCGATGACGGTTTCGCTTTCGCCGCCGCTGTGGCC
>JBDSEL010000038.1:0-5063 GCA_039920065.1 Sphingomicrobium sp.
TGCCGATCGTAATGATCGAGCAGGATCGCTGCGGCATTTGCTTTCTTGCGCCCGGACATTTTTCGCGCTGTAGCCGCTCATCACGAAACGGCAATGGGACGGCGTAAAGGCCCCGCACTGATGATCGCACGCAAGCTCACCGACGATCCCGAACGGCAGGCGATGATCGGCCAGCTGTTGCGCTTCGTCATCACCGGCGGATTTGTCACCGCGCTTGGCGTCGGCGTCTATGCGCTGGTTGCATTGTGGCTCCATTGGGACCCGCAGCTGGGCAACTTCCTGGCCTATGTCGTGGCCGTGGCAACCGGCTATGTGCTGCACAGCCGGTGGAGCTTTCGCGATCATGGCGGGCAGCGGACGCATTCGACCAAGCTGCGCTTCGCCGCAGTGTCGATCATCAGCTACGCACTCAACAGTCTGTGGGTGTGGTTGCTGTTCACCCATTTCGATCTGGGCCGGGCGGCGCCAATTGTGCCGATGCTGTTCGTGACGCCGGTGGTGACCTTCATCCTCAACCGGCAATGGGTTTTCCGCTGATGGAGCGCGCCGTTTACGATCAGATGGCGGCGCTCGACCAGCGCCACTGGTGGTACCGCGCCCGGCGCGAGGTGCTGGCCGCGCTGATCCGCCGCCGAGCCCGGCCGCCGGCGGGTGCGCGGGTGCTCGAGATCGGCTGCGGCACCGGCCACAACCTCGCCATGCTCGCCGAATTCGGCGAAGTCGACGCGCTCGAGCTGGACGCTGCTGCCCGCGCGGTCGCGCAAGGGCGGCTGGGCAAGCCGGTGATGGCCTCCCCGTTGCCGCAGCTCAAAGGCGTTGCGCGCCACCATTACGACCTCATTGGGGCTTTCGACGTGATCGAGCATATCGCCGACGATCATGCCGCGATAATGTCGATTGCGACACGCCTCAAGCCCGGCGGGAAGCTGGTCATGACGGTTCCCGCCCATCGGTGGATGTGGTCGGCTCATGACGTCGTCAACCATCACGTCCGCCGTTACTCCCGAGGCCGGCTGCAGCGGCTGATCGCCGACACCCCACTGCGGCTGGAGGTAATCGGCTATTTCAACAGCCTGCTATTTCCGCTTGCTGTGGTCGAGCGCACCCTGTCGAAAATGCGCGGCAAGGACGAAGCTAATCTGAAGCTTCCGGTGGCGCCGCTCAACGCCGCGCTGGAGAAAGCCTTCGCATTGGAACGTCACGCCATCGGGCGGGTGCCGCTGCCGCCGGGATTGTCGCTGTTCGCGGTCGCCTCGGCGACGTAGCTCTTGGCGGTCGCCTCCGCGACAAAACCGAGCCGAGCGCGGCTACCGTCGCCGCCGGCGATTTCCTGGACGACGTAGAGCGGGCGACGTTTGGCCTCATTATACAGCCGACCGATATATTCGCCCATCAGCGCCAGCACGAACATCTGGATCGCGCCAAGGACGACTACCACCAGCATCAGCGACGCCCAGCCCTGAATGCTTTGTCCCGCGATCCAGGCGTAAAGGATGTAGAGCACGATCAGCACCGACCCCGCCGACAGGATCAGGCCGGCGTGACTTGCAAGCTTGAGCGGTGCGGAGGAGAAGCCGGTCAGCGCATCGAACGCGAAGCGCAGCATCTTGGCCAGCGGATATTTGGTTTCTCCGGCGAACCGTTCCTTGCGATCATAGGGGAAAGGAACCTGGCGGAAGCCGATCCACGCCACCATGCCGCGAATGAAGCGGGCCTGTTCGGGCATCGCCAGCAAGGCATTGAGCGCGCGCCGGCTCATCAGCCGGAAATCGCCGGCATCGAGCGGGATGTCGACCTCGGTCGCGCGGCTCAGCAGGCGGTAGAAACCATGCGCAGTGGCGCGCTTGAAGGCGGTCTCGCCTTCGCGACTCTGGCGCACTCCAAAGACCACGTCGGCCAGCTGAGCGTCCATCGCGGCCATCATCGGCGCAAGCAATTCGGGCGGGTCCTGGAGGTCGGCATCGATGATCAGGATCCGTTCGCCGCTGCAAATATCGAGGCCCGCGGTCAGCGCCAATTGGTGCCCGTGGTTGCGCGACAGATTGACCGCGACCAGGCACGGATCGCGCGCCGCCAGCCCCTGCATGATTGCCCAACTGCCGTCGCGTGACCCGTCATTGACCAGGACCAGTTCGTAATTCTCGCCCACCGCCGCATGCGCTGCAGCGGAGACTCGCTGATGCAATTCGGGCAGGCACGCTTCTTCGTTGAAGCAGGGAATGACGATCGACAGGCGGTTCATGACTGGACTCGATAGAGGATAGACCCCGGTCCGCGCCAGATGGGTTGAAGATCGGCCACCAGCGCCGGATCATAGGCCGGCGGATCGATCAGCCAAACATAGTCGAATTCGCTGCGCGGGAAATTGCGCAACGTCTGATCGATCGTCAGGTGAATTCGGTCGGGACATTGTTCGGGCCGGACGATTTGCGATGGGTCGACCGAGAAGAATCCCGCAGAGCCATATTTGAGATCCATGAGGTTGAGTCCGGCGGTGATCCACTGGTCATTGGAAAAGCCGTTGCGGCGAACGATGGTCATTGCCCCCAAATGGCTGTTGCGCGGCAAGCTCCACACCCGCCCGCAGGCCAGCCCATCCAACGACAGCACTCGCGCCCCCATTTCAACGTGATTGAGCGCGGCCAGTTTCGCCGTCTGATCGTTGGCGGCAATCCCCAGGCTCAGTGTATTGCCGCCCAGCCGAAGCGCGCAAAAGGCAATTGCGGCGATCGCCAGCGCTTGGCCGAACGCTTTGGGCGGCTGACCCTTGAAGCGGATCGCCAGCAGCGCAGTTGCGAACACATAAGGGATGATGCGCATGTCGGCATAGGCCGAGCCGAAGACGGTACGCGGAATGACGATGAAGCTGGCCAACAGGACCAAGGCGGTAAAGGCGAGGTTGCGCGAAAAGGTCAGGCCCTTGGACAGTGCGGCGGCGATCAGGACCGCCATGGCGATGAACACGCCGGCCAGGTCGAACCAAAACCAGCGATCGCGCAGCGTCAGTTGCACCCACGTCCATTTGCTCGGCAATTCGAACCAGCCGAAGCTTTCGCCGCCGCCGCTCTCGGTTCGCCAGATCAGGGTGATGACGATCGGCAGCGCCATGACGCTGGCGCGGATCGCGGCATGGACGCCGGCCATGAACCAACCACGGCCGCGATCGTGTTGGCGGACCGCTTCGGCCGACACGCACAGCAGGCCGAGGACTCCCCAGCCATAGGTGTGGGTGAAAAAGACCACGATCGAAATGGGCACGAACAAGGCCGCTCGAAGCCACGTTCGCCCCTGGCGCCCAAGCCGCAGCCACAGCCCGAAAGCGAGAAACGCCAGCGCGATCGACAATACGTAATTGACGAAGCCGAACATGAACGGGTGGCCGAACACGAAGGGCACTGCGAAATAGGCCGTCGGCGGCACTTCGCCATGGACTTCGCGCGCGACGAACAGGAATCCGGCGACAGTCAGCGGCGGGATCAGGAGTACGATCAGCTTGGTCGCCGGCTCGAGCCCGAGCAGCGGGCCAAGCACCATCATCAGCAGGTCTGCACCAAGATTGCCGATCGCCGCCCAATGGAAGCCCCAGTAGCGCTGGAGGTCGGTCGATGTGGCGAGGTCGAGTTCGACCCGATAGCGCCCCATATGCCCGAACAAATCGACCAGCGGCGGGATTTGCGGATAAATCAGCGGCACCATCGCCACCAGCGCCAGCGCAATCACCGTCGAGCGTCGCTCCCACCAATGCGCATGGGTCGAGATGCGTTCGACCTCGACTGGCGGTGGCGAAGCGCGGTTCATTCGCGCCGCCTAATCGTTTGCCGCGTTAACCGCCAGCGACAACCGCCAGCCGCTCTTCCGGCGACCTCCACAATGGCATTCAACTTCCAGCAAGATGGAAGGGTGCATTCCCCGAGCAAGTAATCAAGGAGTGAGTCTTATGCGTAAAGTATTGATCAGCGCCGCAATTGCCGCGATCGCCATTTCCCCGGCGCTTGCCGCCACTGCAACCGGCACCGGCGGTCCCCGTGCGGACTGGCGTAACCGGGTCGAAACCCGCACCGAGCTGCAGGCCGACGTCGGCAGGAAGTTCGCGCGGATGGACACCAACAAAGATGGTGCCGTGACCACCGCCGAAATCGAGTCGCGAACGGCCGACCGAGCCGGGCGCAAGCAGGCTAAAATGGCCAAGCGCGCCGAAAACTTCGACCCGGCGCAGAGATTTGCTCGTTTCGACGGCAATAAGGACGGCAAGCTGACTAAGGTCGAAGTGGATTCGGCCATGGCCGCGCGGGCCAAGGCCAAGGGCAAGCCCGCCCATGGCAGCGAGCGCCTGTTCGCGATGGCCGACACCAACAAGGACGGTGCGATCACGCTTGCGGAAATGCAGGACATGCCCAAGCCCGACTTCGCCAAGCGCGGCATGAAGTCCGGCGAACGCCACGGCAACGGTCATGGCGGCGGCATGAAGGGCCAGATGTTCCGTCAGGCCGATCTCAACCAGGACGGCAAGGTCACGCTGGCCGAAGCTCAGCAGGCAGCGATCGTCCGTTTCGACCGCGCCGATGCCAATCGCGACGGCCAGGTCACGCCCGACGAGCGCAAGGCCATGCGGCAGGCGATGCACGCCCAGAAATAAACGCTGCTCGGTTGATTTCGGTTATGCGTGTGAACGGCCCGGCGATCCCCTTCGCCGGGCCTGTTCATGTCCGCTTGCGCGGTGTGCGCGGCGGTGCGGGCACCTTCTCCAGCGCCCGATAGCGGTGCTCGGCTTCAACCATATAGTCGCGGGTGATCGGAACGGCGCGCCGGTCGCGGATGAATTGCACTTGAAAATTGCAACCGGCACCGCCTTCGAAAAAGGCGATCGCGCCCGACAGATAAAATTCCCACATCCGGCAAAAGCGTTCGTCGTATAGCTTGAACATGCGCGGCCGCGCCGCAGTGAACCGCCGCAGCCATTCGCGCACCGTCAGCGCATAGTGAAGCCGCAGCATCTCCACATCCGACGGGATCATCCGCACCGCCGCGGCGGCCGCGCTAATGTCCTTGAGCGAGGGCAGATA
>JBDSEL010000039.1:0-13672 GCA_039920065.1 Sphingomicrobium sp.
CGCCGCCGAGCCTGGGCCGAGCGGCACCGACCGGGTCGAGTTCGAAGTCTCGACCAACCCGGGGGCGCCCTTCGGGGCACTGACCAAGATCGCTTCGGGCGGCGAATTGTCGCGCTTCATCCTGGCGCTCAAGGTCGCGTTGGCCGAGGCCGGCAATGCTTCGACCATGATCTTCGACGAGATTGATCGCGGCGTCGGTGGTGCGGTCGCAAGCGCGATCGGCGAGCGTCTGGCACGGCTTGCCGAGCGCAGCCAGGTGCTGGTCGTGACCCATTCGCCGCAGGTCGCCGCCCGCGCCGCGCACCATTATCGGATCGAGAAAACTCACGGCCCCGAGGGCAGCCGAACCACCGTTCGCAAGCTTGAGTCGGACGAGCGGCGCGAGGAGATTGCGCGAATGTTGTCAGGCGCAAATGTCACCGAGGAAGCGCGCGCCCAGGCGACGAAGTTGCTGGAGGCGGCATGAGGCCGGTCGAGCATCGCTTTAGCGGCGAGCCATTGCTCAGCGATTTTTACCCGGCCGCGGGCACGGCGCGCGCGACGATCATCGTTTTTCCGACCGCCGCCGGGATCAGCTCGCTTGAGGCCGGCTTTGCAGCCACCCTCAATGCCAAGGGCTATCACGTCTTCCTCGCCGATATATATGGCGCCGAATTCCGCAGCTGCGAGCGGTCCGTCGGGGCGCAACAGATGCAGCGGCTGCGCCCCGACCGAGCGGCGCTTGGCAATCGATTGCTGTCAGTCGTCGAAACCGTGCGCGCGCTGCCCGAGGCAACGCCCGCGATCGTCGCCATCGGCTTCTGCTTCGGCGGTTTGTGCGCGCTCGATCTGGCGCGGACCGGGATCGACGTCGCCGGGGTCGCGGCGTTCCACGGCCTGTTCGACCCGACCGGCCTGCCACCCCGCCCGATCACCGCCAAGGTCATTGCCTTTCATGGCTGGGATGACCCCATGGTCCCGCCCGCCAAGGTCGTCGCTCTGGGCCAGGAATTGACCGCTGCCGGGGCCGATTGGCAAGTCCACGCCTACGGCCACACGGTCCATGCGTTCACCAACCCTGGCGCCGATGCGTTCGGCAATCCAGCCACCCGATACAATGCCGCGGCTGCCCGCCGCGCCTGGGCCGCGCTCGACGATTTCCTCGGCGAGGTGCTCGCTTGACCGCCTATGTCGCGATGCTGCGGGCGGTGAATGTCGCAGGCACCGGCAAGCTTGCGATGAGCGACCTCAGGGCAATCGGCGAGCAATGCGGATTCGGTGCGGTGCGCACGTACATCGCCAGCGGCAATTTGTTGTTCACCAGCAGCGAGGAGGAAACCGAGGCCAAGGACCGGCTCCAGGCCCATGTCGATGGCCGTTTCGGCAGGTCGATGCCGATCTTCGTGCGCAGCGCCGCCGAGCTCGCGGAAGCCGCAGCGGGCAATCCGTTCGACGATGACAAGCCGAGCCGAGTGATGGCGCACTTCATCGACCAGCCGCCAACCCAAAGGATGATCGACGAGGCGCGCGACATCGCCGGCGAACGCATCGCGCTTGGCCCTCGACTGCTCTACGTCAGTTACGGCGAAGGTATCGGCAAAACTCGGCTCAATTTGCCGGCGGTCAAGCTCGGCACCGCGCGCAATTTGAACAGCGTCACAAGAATGGCGGCGCTGCTGGGATCGCCAGAATGAGCGAGCCTGGCGCGATGTCGAAGGCGGCGGCGGCCAACCGATTGATGCGGCTGGCCAAGGACCTCGCGCGCCATGACCGGCTCTATCACGACCAGGATGCGCCAGAGCTGTCCGACGCCGATTATGACGCTCTGGTGCGCGAGAATCGCGCGCTCGAGGACCGCTTTCCCGAGCTCGTCCGCGCCGATAGTCCCTCGCGGCGGCTGGGCGCTGCGCCGGTCGCGACCGGTTTGGCGAAGGTCGTCCACGCACGGGCGATGCTGAGCCTCGACAATGCCTTCAGCGTCGAGGAGGTCGAAGAGTTTGCAGCGCGGGTGCGGCGCTTCCTCGCGCTGACCACCGATGCCGAATTAGCGATGACCGCCGAGCCTAAGATCGACGGACTGAGCTGCTCGCTGCGCTACGAGGATGGAACGCTGGTGCTCGCGGCGACGCGCGGCGACGGCGCAGTTGGCGAGGACGTCACCGCCAATGTCCGAACCATCGCCGACATCCCGCAGCGCATTTCGGGCGCGCCCGCGATCCTCGAAGTGCGCGGCGAGGTCTATATGACCAAGGCCGATTTCACCGCCTTGAACGAACGGCAGGAGGCGGCCGGCGGCAAGCTCTTTGCCAATCCGCGCAACGCCGCCGCCGGATCGCTGCGCCAGAAAGATCCCAAGGTCACCCTCGCCCGCCCGCTGGGTTTCCTGGCGCATGGCTGGGGGGAAGTCAGCGAGCCTCTCGCCGACAGCCAGTTCGCGGCAATGCGGCGGATCGCCGATTTTGGCATTCCGGTGAGCGATTTGCTCAGCCGGTGCGACAATGTGGCGCAGTTGATCGATCATTATCGAGTGATCGAGCGCCAGCGTGCCGATCTGCCGTTCGATATCGACGGCGTGGTCTACAAGGTCGAGCGCCTCGATTGGCAGGACCGGCTGGGCTTCGTCGCGCGCGCACCGCGCTGGGGCATGGCCCACAAATTCCCCGCCGAGCAGGCCGAGACGACACTCGACGGGATCGACATCCAGGTTGGCAGGACGGGAAAATTAACTCCAGTCGGGCGCTTGAAGCCAGTCGGGGTCGGCGGGGTCATCGTGCAGAATGTCACGCTCCACAACCGCGACGAAATTGCGCGGCTCGGGTTGCGCATCGGCGATCGCCTGCGCATCCAACGCGCCGGCGACGTGATCCCGCAAGTGGTCGAGAATTTGACTCGCGCCGAGCCACGCGCGGCATTCGCCTTTCCCGATCATTGTCCCGAATGCGGGTCGGAAGCGGTCGCCGAGGAGGACGAAGTCGATGTTCGTTGTCAGGGAGGATTAATTTGCCCGGCACAACGGTTCGAACGCCTCAAACATTTTGTGTCGCGCGGGGCGATGGATATCGACGGTCTTGGCGAGAAGTCGATCGCCGAGTTCATCGAGCTTGGCTGGCTCCACGGCCCGGCAGATATCTTCCGCCTGCGCGCCAAGCGCTTGGACCTGATCGGCCGCGAAGGTTGGCAGGAGAAGAGCGTCGACAATCTGCTCGCGGCGATCGACTCGCGCATTGGCTTCGATCCCGCGCGATTGCTGTTCGGGCTTGGCATTCGCCACGTCGGCATCGTCACCGCCAAGGATTTGATGAAGGCGTTCGCGACGATTGAGGCGCTGGAGCGTGTCGCGCGCTCGGACGACGCGATCGCCGAACTGTCGCATGTCGAGGGCGTTGGCGGGGTCGTCGCCGAGGCAATCGTCGACTTCTTTCACGAGCCGCACAATCGCGAAGCGCTGACCGACCTCGTCGCTCTCGCCCGCCCCGCCGCCTTCGTCTCGACCGCCAAGCAAACCGAATGGACCGGCAAGACCATCGTCTTCACTGGCAGCCTCGAAACCATGAGCCGCGACGAAGCCAAGGCCCAGGCCGAACGGCTCGGCGCGCGCTCCGCGGGAAGCGTCAGCGCCAAAACCGATCTGGTCGTCGCTGGACCAGGCGCAGGATCGAAGTTGAAAAAGGCCGAAGAACTGGGCATCCGCGTCGTCAGCGAACGCGATTGGCAAGACATCGTCGCCAGCTCCGGCTGATCGACACAAAGGGGAGAGTATGATGATGCGTGCTACAAAATTTCTGGTGAGTGCAGCGATGGTCGCGGCGATTCCCTCGGCTGCGCTGGCGCAAGCCGCGCCGACCCCGCCGGTGGCGTTGACCAAGCCCTATACGGTCAAAGGCCCGGTCGATCGCAGCGACCCCTATTATTGGCTTCGCGACGACACGCGGAAGAACGTCGACATGCTGGCCTATCTCAACGCCGAGAATGCTTATGCCGATGCGGTTTTGGCCAAGACCAAGCCGCTGGAGGACCAGTTGTTCAAGGAGATGGTCGCCCGCATCAAGCAGGACGATTCGTCGGTCCCGGTCCGCGAGAACGGCTATTATTATTACACCCGCTTTGAAACCGGGAAGGACTATCCCATCAACGCCCGCCGCCGCGGCACCATGGACGGCGCCGAAGAAGTGCTGCTCGACCAGCCGGCAATGGCCAAGAGCAAGGGCTTTTTCCAGGTCGGCGGCTACGAGATCAGCCCCGATAACCGCCTGATCGCCTACGCCGAAGATGTCGTCGGCCGCCGCCAGTGGGTGATCAAGGTCAAGGATATCGCCACCGGCAAGATGCTGCCCGACCAGATACTCAACGCCGAGGAAGGACTCGCTTGGGCCGATGACAACAAGACCATCTTTTATGTCGACAAGGACCCGGTGACTTTGCTGTCGAAGCGGATCAAGCGCCATGTACTGGGCACGCCCGCAGCGGCCGATGCAGTGGTATTCGAGGAAAAGGACGACAGTTTCTACATCGGCGTCGGCAAAACCAGCGACGACAAATATATCTGCATTTTGGAGCAAAGCACGGTCAGCAACGAGCAACGCTGCACGCCGTCCGCAGCGCCCGGTGTTTTCACCGTCATCGCACCGCGCCAGCGCGAATTCCGTTACGATGCTGATCATATCGGCAATCGCTGGGTCATCCGCACCAATGCCGATGCCCCCAATTACAAGCTGGTAACGCTGACAGACGCCGATGCGGCCGGTGGCCGCGGGGCATGGCGCGACCTGGTGCCGCACCGCAGCGACACGTTCATCGAATCCTTCAAGCCGTTCGACAGCTTCATCGCGATCGAGCAGCGTTCAGCCGGGAACAAGCGCATTCGTTTGCTCAAGAACGATGGGACGAGCACCGATGTTGCTTCGGACGAACCGGCCTACGTCATGGCGATCAATGCCGCGGGCAATCGCGAAACCGACACGACCAAGCTGCGCTACAGCTACGGTTCTTTGACCACTCCCGAAATCATTTACGAGGTCGATGCAGCGACGGGGGCGCGGACCGTCCTCAAGCGTACGCCCGCGCCCGGTTATGACGCGGCCAATTATGTCACCGAACGCGTGTGGGCGACTGCGCGCGATGGCACCAAGGTTCCGGTTTCTCTGGTCTACCGAAAAGGGTTCAAGCGCGACGGCACCGCCGCCATGCTCCAATACGGCTATGGCAGCTACGGCCTGTCGACCGACCCCGCTTACTCGCCGGCGGTTGTCAGCCTGATCGATCGCGGCATGGTCTATGCCATCGCCCATATCCGTGGCGGGCAGGAAATGGGCCGCGCCTGGTATGACCAAGGCCATTTGCTCAACAAGAAGAACAGCTTCACCGACTTTATCGACGTGACGCGCTACCTCGTCGCCAATGGCTATGCAGCGCCCAATCGCGTCGCGGCCAGCGGCGGCAGCGCCGGTGGGCTGTTGATGGGCGGGATCGCCAACATGGCGCCGCAGGATTACCGAGTGATCGTCAGCCAAGTGCCGTTTGTCGATGTCGTCACGACCATGCTCGACGCATCGATCCCGCTGACGACCAACGAATATGACGAGTGGGGCAACCCCGCGAACCGCGAATATTACGACTATATGCTGAGCTACTCGCCTTACGATCAGCTGCGCGCCCAGGCCTATCCGTCGATGTTCGTCGGCACCGGCTTGTGGGACAGCCAGGTCCAATATTACGAGCCGACCAAATATGTCGCGCGGTTGCGGACGTTGAAGACCGACAGCAATCCTTTGGTCTATCGAGTCAATATGGAGGCCGGCCACGGCGGCAAGTCGGGCCGCTTCCAGGCCTATCATTCGCGCGCCGAATATCTGGCCTTCATGCTCGATCAGCTTGGTGTCGGCGAAAGCGCAACGCCGGCGCAGTCGACCGCAAAGGGCGAACGCGGCAATTAAGGCGCCGCGGGTGGGGACGCTAATCCGTGGCGCGTTCAACAGCCCGGCAGCTTGCGGCCGGTTCCGCTGGGCCTAGGACCCAGCCTGGAACAGCAAGACTCGCCATTCGCCGCTGCCGCTGTCGATGACCTTGCAGCCAAGCGCCTCGTAAGACGCAATGACCGCCTCGGCCTGGGTGTCGAGCAGGCCCGCGAGCAGGATCGTCGCGCGCGGCGTGACTGCCGCAGTGAAGGCTGGCGCAAGCTCGATCAGCGGCGCGGCGAGGATGTTGGCGATGAGCAGGTCGAACGGCGCGCGCGCGACGACCAACGAATTGTCCATGCCGTCGGCGACGCTGAGCAGCAGCTGCCCCGCCCCATGGCCGAGCGCGATGCGGTTGATCGCGGCATTGTCGCGCGTCACTTCGACCGCCACCGGGTCGATGTCGGTCGCGATCGCCTTCGCCTTGGGCCACAGGGCCAAAGCGGCGAAGGCCAGCAAGCCCGTGCCGGTGCCGATGTCGGCGATATTGGCGAAGCGCGCGCCGCCTTGCTCCAGCCCGTCGAGCGCGGCCAGACAGCCCATGGTGGTCGCATGCTGGCCCGTGCCGAAGGCAAGGCCGGCGTCGATTTCGAAATTGATCGCCCCCGCGACCGGGGCGTGGGTTGGCGTGTGAACATGGAAGCGCCCCGCCTGAACCGGTTCGAGCCCGGCCTGGCTCATCGTCACCCAATCGTCCTCGCCCAGTTCCTCGATCGCCGGGGCCCCGCTGCCGAGCACGACGAGTAGCGCCAGGTCATCGGCCTCGGGACGCCGTTCGAAATAAGCGTGGATCAGCCAAGCGTCGGGCTTGGTCTCGTCGGGTTCATCGGCAACGACTACCGGCGGATCGTCATGATCCGCGAATAGATCGTCCGCGCTGGCGATCGCTTCGCCCTGAGCGCGGTTGCACGGGATGGTCACCCGGAAGCTCATTTGGCTGCGGCTTCCTTCGCCAGTCGGGCGTCGAGCGCCTCGCTTTTCTGCGCTGCGAAGACGGTACAGCCAAGGGGATCGAGCAGCATCTTGCCCTCGGCGAGACGGCCCTTCATGTCACTCGCTATCGGGTGCGGGGTGAGCAGGATATCGCACGGGCTCGCCGCTATGCGGGCGATAGAATCGCGAAAGCGAGCGACCAGTTCGGGGTGGTCGCTGAAGCGATAATTGTCGCTGCTGACCGGGGTCAGGCTGTCGGCGTAAACGATCATCCGGCACACCCCGCCCTCGCAGCTTATCCAGCGCCAGCTCAAGGCCCCGCTGGTATGACCCGGGGTTGCGATCGCCTCGACCATCAGGTCGCGCAGCCGCACCTGGTCGCCATTGCCGACAATGCGTCCCACCGGCGCGGTCGGGAACGGCTGGAAAATCGCGAATTGCGGATCGTCTTCGTTGGGTCGCCCGGTGCCGATCACGCGCGCCGCCGCGGCCGAGGTGACGATCTGCGCCCCGCTCAATTGCCGCAGCCGGGCGATCGCGCCGAGATGGTCGTGATGTTCGTGGCTGGTGAGGATGAAGCGCACCTGGCGGATGTCGAAGCCGAGGCGCGCGATATTGGCGGCGACCTTATCGGCACTGCGCTCGGTCCCGCCATCGATCAGGATGTGCCCGTCCTCGCCCGTGATAAGCAAGGCGCTGATCCCGCATGTGCCGACCAAATAGGTGTTGCCGTGGATCCGCACGGGCGGTGCCGGGGCATCCCATTCCATGTCCTTGCCCTCGCAAGTAGTCGCCCAGCGCGGCCCCCAGACCGTGATCGGCCCGCGCGCTTGTTCGATCTGGCGTGGTTTGCCGAAGGGTATGGTGATGGGCATGATTTGCGCCGCCCCGAGCAACAGTGCGAGGCCCTCAGCGAACATAGCTCGCCCCATTGGCGTCGATGACCGAACCGGTTGCGGAAGCCGGTGCATCGCTTGCCAGCCAGCGGATGATCTCGCCGATTTCGGCGGTGGTGGCGACCCGGCCGAGCGGGATGTCGGCGAGGATCTGCGCACCGCCCCTGCCCTGCAGATATTCCTCGGTCATTTCGCTGACGGTGAACCCGGGTGCGACCGCGAAGCACAGAATGTTGTCAGCGGCATAACCGCGCGCGATCGTCCTGGTCATCGCGATCATCGCGCCCTTCGACGCGGCGTAATGCCAGTGCGCCGGGCTGTCGCCGCGAAAGCCGGCGCGGCTGGCGACGTTGACGATCCGCCCGCCGCCATTGTCCTTGACCCCGCGACCGAGGAAGTGGCCGACCGCCAGCCGCGACAAATCCGCCGCGGCCTGGAGGTTGATGGTCAGGGTTCGTGCCCAGGCGGCGTGCCATTCATCATCGGCAGCGGTATCGGCGACGGGTTCATAGACCCCGGCGTTGTTGACGAGGACGTCGATGCGCCCGCCGAATTGGTCGACCGCGCTGTCCCAGATGGTACGCGGCGCCGCAGGATCGGCGAGATCGCCCGCGATCAGCATATCGCTGCCCTTGGTCGAGTGGCCGATGACATTGTGCCCGGCGGCGGTAAGGGCCGCGAAAGCGGCCGCGCCAATGCCGCGGCTGGCGCCGGTGATGAGGATGTTCATGACCCCCGCTTAGACCGTTCGGCCCAAGCGGGGGAAGAGGGTCAGGCGGCGATGCCGCTGACGAACTGCTTGGCCGTCGTTTTGAAGCGCGCAATCTGCTCCGAGAAGCTGCCGAACCCCTGTTCGACCTGGTCGATATCCTTGGCGACATTCTCGGTATCGCTGCGGATCGCGGCGATGGTCGAACTCATGCTGTCGGCGGCGAGCGCGGTTTCATCGACTGCGGCGGTGATCATCGTCACGGTGTGGGCCTGAAGCTCCATTGCCTGGCGAATGCGGTCGGCCGAGTTTTGAACTTCCTCGACCGTGCTCTGGATCGAGCCATTGGCCTCGACCGTCTGACGGGTCGCCTGCTGGATCGCGGTGATCTTGGCGGTGATGTCGTCGGTGGCTCGCGCGGTTTGACTGGCGAGGCTTTTCACTTCCTGCGCGACAACCGCGAAGCCGCGGCCGGCATCGCCTGCGCGCGCCGCCTCGATGGTGGCGTTGAGCGCGAGGAGGTTGGTCTGGCCGGCGATGTCGCGAATGAGTCCGAGGATCGATTCGATCGCCTCGACGTGGCCCGACAGGTCCTGGCTGACTTTCACCGCCTGGCTGGCCTGATCGCCGGCGCGGACGGCAACACCCGCCGCAACTTCGACTTCGGACCGGGCATCTTCGATCGCTCGGATGAGGCCTGCGGCGGTCTGGGCGGCTTCGCGCATCGCGACCGCCGACTGTTCGGCAGCGGCGGCAACTTCGCTGGTCTTGCCCAGCATTCCGCGCGCCGAGGCGGCGGTGGCACGGGTGCGCTCGGTCAGCGCAACCGAGTCCGACATGCTGG
This sequence comes from Sphingomicrobium sp., assembly GCA_039920065.1. GTDB lineage: Bacteria > Pseudomonadota > Alphaproteobacteria > Sphingomonadales > Sphingomonadaceae > Sphingomicrobium. The sequence continues at coordinate 9,316 of JBDSEL010000039.1, forward strand.
AGCGGACGAGGTCGCCGACCTGGCGCTCGAACTGCTCGGTCCCGCGGCCGCGCGCATCAGCGGCGTCATTGGCCTCGAGGTTGGCGATCTGCGCAAGCATGATGTCGGTATAGACGTTGGTGATTCGCGTCAGTGCTTTGATGCATGCCAGGAGCGTCGCCGGATCGGCGGCGAAGCGATCGAAAAGGCGATCGATGACGTTGGCGGTGAACTGCTGGCGCGTCTTGAGAAAGCTGGGGACGGAAATCTTGTCGGCGTAGATCCGCCGCCCGAACTCGGCGACATTGTCGATCCAGTCGGCGTCGACCGTGTGGTCGTAACGAAGGAGCACGCGCTTGGCCGATTCTTCGCCAAAGGTCGCGTTTGCCTCTTCCACCAAAATGTCGGCGGCGTGCTCTTTGACCGTAGACAGATCGCGGTCGAGCGAACCGTCGCCATTATAGGAGGTCAGTCGATCATTGACCTGCTCGTCGGTTAGCTTCTGCATTCCTGCGATTTCGCCGTTCATCGAATCCGTCTCCGCCCACTTTTCCCCCGCGGGGGCATGTCGTTGACCTTCCATGCGCTGGCATTGGTTAAAACGGAGTTAGGGCCGACCGATAATCTTGCCCTCAGCCAGCCGTCGCCCTAAGCGGCTCCCAAGGTCGCGGCCGGTCAGGCAGGCGGCATGTTTTTGATCAGGGATAGGCATGGCCGCACCACATCCACGACCGCTTTCACCGCACCTCAGCATCTGGCGCTGGGGGCCGCATATGATGGCCTCTATCCTGCATCGGGTGTCCGGCTCGGGCCTCGCAACCGTCGGCCTCGGGGTCCTCACCTGGTGGCTCTATGCCTTGGCCAAGGGCGGCGAAGCCTTCAGCGACTTTCAGGCCGCTGCCTCTCACCCGCTCGGCCTCTTCGTCCTGATCGGGCTGAGCTGGGCCTTTTTCCAGCACCTGCTGAGCGGCATGCGCCACCTGGTTATGGACAGCGGCGCGACCTTCGAACTGGGCTTGAACAAGACGCTGGCGGTCGTCGTCATGGTCGGCGCGCTCCTCCTCACCGCCCTTAGCTGGGCCTATATTTTGGGAGCCCGCTGATGAGCCTGGGCAATAGCGCAACCCCGCTTGGCCAAGTGCGCGGGATAGGCTCGGCGCGGCACGGCGGCGCCCACTGGCTGAGCGAGCGAGCCACCAGCATCGCCTTGCTCCTGCTCGGCGTATGGCTGCTGGCCTCTCTGGTAATGCTGCCGTCGCTCGACCGAAGCACGCTGGTCGAATGGTTGCGGGCACCGAGCGGGGGGGTGCCGATGACCCTGTTCGTGGTTGTTGCCTTTCGCCACGCACTCGACGGCCTCAAGGTCGTGGTCGACGATTATGTCCATGACGAGGGCAATCGCTTCGCGGTCAACCTGCTGCTGCTGTTCGCCGCAGTCGGGGGCGGTGCGCTGGCCTTGTGGGCGCTGATCACGATCATCTTCGGGGGCAATGGGTGAGCGCCTATAAGATCATCGATCACAGCTTCGACGTCGTTGTCGTCGGGGCCGGCGGGGCCGGACTTCGCGCCACCATGGGCGCCGCCGAACAGGGGTTGAAGACCGCCTGCATCACCAAGGTTTTCCCAACCCGCAGCCACACCGTCGCGGCGCAGGGCGGCATTGCCGCCAGCCTTGGCAACATGGGCCCCGATCACTGGACTTGGCACATGTACGATACGGTCAAGGGCTCCGATTGGCTGGGCGACCAGGACGCCATCGAATATCTGTGCCGCGAGGCGCCCGCCGCAGTGATCGAGCTCGAACATGCCGGAATGCCATTCTCGCGCACTGCCGAGGGATTGATCTACCAGCGCGCGTTCGGCGGCATGACCCAGGACATGGGCGAAGGCCCGCCCGCGCAGCGCACCTGTGCCGCCGCCGATCGCACCGGCCACGCAATGCTCCACACGCTCTACCAGCAGAGCCTGAAGTACGAGAGCGACTTCTTCATCGAATATTTCGCGATCGACCTGATCATGGAAAATGGGGTCTGCCGGGGGGTCGTCGCGATGAACCTCGACGACGGCTCGATCCACCGCTTCCGCGCCCAGGCCGTGGTCCTCGCCACCGGCGGGTTCGGCCGCATCTATTACACCGCGACCAGCGCCCACACCTGCACCGGCGACGGCAACGCGATGGTGCTGCGCGCGGGCCTGCCGCTGCAGGATATGGAGTTCGTCCAGTTTCACCCGACCGGCATTTACGGCGCCGGCGTGCTGATCACCGAAGGCGCTCGCGGCGAAGGCGGCTACCTCACCAATTCACTGGGTGAGCGGTTCATGGAACGCTATGCCCCGCACGCCAAGGATCTGGCCAGCCGCGACGTCGTGTCGCGCTCGATGGCGATGGAAATCCGCGAGGGTCGCGGAGTGGGCGAGCATGGCGACCACATCTTCCTCCACCTCGACCATATCGCGCCCGAAATCCTGGCCGAGCGGCTGCCCGGGATAACCGAGACCGGCAAGATCTTCGCCGGGGTTGATTTGACCCGCCAGCCGCTGCCGGTCGCGCCGACGGTCCATTATACGATGGGCGGCATCCCGACCAATTACCACGGCGAAGTCGTCACGCTGAAGGACGGCATGCCCGACAGCGTCGTCCCCGGCCTGTTCGCGGTCGGCGAAGCAGCCTGCGTCAGTGTCCACGGCGCCAATCGCCTGGGTTCGAACAGCCTCATTGACCTGGTGGTGTTCGGGCGCGCCGCCGGCCACCGCCTCGGCGAAGTCATCAAGGCGGGCGCGATCCAGGATGCGCTGGCCAAGGATTCGGCCGATCTGTCGCTCGCCAGGCTCGACCATTTCCGCCATGCCGAGGGCTCGACCCCGACCGCCGAAATCCGCCTCAACATGCAGCGCACGATGCAGGCCGACGCCGCGGTCTTCCGCACCGACCGAACGCTCAAGGAAGGGGTCGGCAAGATCGACGCGGTCTACGCCAGCATGAAGGACATCAAGGTCACCGACCGCAGCCTCATCTGGAACAGCGACCTCATCGAAACGCTCGAACTCGACAATCTTGTCAGCCAGGCCGTCGTGACGATGCATTGCGCCGAGAACCGCAAGGAAAGCCGCGGCGCGCACATGCACGAGGATTATTCCAAGCGCGACGACAAGAATTGGATGAAGCATACCATTGCCTGGTTCGACGGCTGGGGCGGCAATCCCGGCATGATCGACGGCGGCAAGGTCAAGATCGATTATCGACCGGTCCACGAATATACGCTGACCGACGACATCGAGTACATCAAACCCAAGGCGCGGGTTTATTGATCAGGGGTCTCGCGTTCCTGGCGGTGGTGCTTGTCGCAGCCAGTCTGGCGGCAAGTGAGCGACCGCCCAAAGTCCTTCTCGGCCCGGTTTCGGCGCGGCTATATTATGCCGACAAGGGCGCTGTCGGGCAATAAACTGGCCAAATCGACAACTTGGACAGGCTGGAATTCGATCATCGGTGAAGGCGATTCTGGCGGTGCGGGAAGCGACGTTCTGATCGAGCTTGCGGTGTCGGCGCCCGGCGCCGAGGATGCGGTGACCGCCGACAAACCGTTGACCGTAATCGCGACCAAACATGGCAAAGTGATCGCGCGGCGTACCTTCACCAACATCCTGATTCCCTTCAAGGGTCGCAGTTTCAGCGCGCTCTATCTGGCCGACGTCGCCTGCGCCGGTCGCATCGACATCGTCGCAACGTTGGCGGGCCAGATGCGTAAGGCGCGCCTCAACATGGATTGCGGAGAATAAGGCCTTAGAGGGCGCGAAGCTGGGCCGCGAACACAGCTGCTTTCTCGGCATAATGCCGGGCCGAATGGCGGAAGGCGGCTTTCTCCTCGTCGCTTAACAGGCGAACTGCCTTGGCCGGGCTGCCGAGGATCAGCCAGCCGGGCTCGAACCGCTTGCCTTCGGTGACCAAAGCGCCGGCGCCGACCAGGCAATCGGACGGGATGACCGCGCCGTTGAGCACCTTGGCCCCCATGCCGATCAGCACGTCATCGTGGATGCTGCAGCCGTGGAGGATCGCCTGGTGCCCGACGGTTACCCGAGCGCCGATCAACAGCGGAAAATCGGCGTCGCTATGGCCGATTGCCCCATCCTGGAAATTGGTATCGTCGCCAAGGATCAGCGGGGTGTTGTCGCCGCGCAATATGGCCCCGAACCACACGCTCGCCCGCGCTCCGAGCCGGACATCGCCGATAAGGTCCGCCGAGGGCGCCGCCCAGGCGTCGGAGCCAAGCTCAGGTAAATGATTGTCCAGAGCATAAAGTGTCATCGCGCGCGACCTCGCTTCGCTCGGATTGCCATGCTCGGATATCCCCCGGGATATCCTGCGCTTGGCATTGGTGCC
>JBDSEL010000040.1:0-6137 GCA_039920065.1 Sphingomicrobium sp.
CTCGATATAATCGACGCAAATCCGCCCGGGGCGCTCCTTGTGGACTTTGGAGGCGAAGCGTTCCTTGAACGCATTGAACCCGACGACCAGGTCGGCGATCGTCTCGGTCTCGCTCGATGAGCGCACCCGCACCGCCACTACCCACGGCAGGAATTCATCGTAGCGCGCGATGTCGGCGACCAGCTCGAACATCTGTTCGGGCGAATAGGGCAGGAACTTCGACTCGCTGTGGCGAGGCATCAGGCGACGGTCCCTACCCGACCCCGCGCCAGCTGGGCTGCCCGGTTTTCCTGCATCCTCCGGAAATCGTCGCCAGCGTGATAGCTCGAGCGCGTCAGCGGGCTCGCCGCGACCAGCAGGAAGCCCTTGGCGCGGGCGATCGCGGCATAAGCATCGAACGCCTGCGGAGTGACGAATTCCTCGACCGTCGCATGGCGCGGTGTGGGCTGGAGATATTGGCCCATGGTCAGGAAATCGATCCCCGCCGAACGCATATCGTCCATCACCTGGTGCACTTCGAGCCGCTGCTCGCCAAGCCCGACCATCACGCCCGACTTGGTGAAGATTGACGGGTCCATGCGCTTGACGCTCTCGAGCAAGCGCAGCGAGGCATAATAGCGCGCGCCGGGCCGGATCGTCGGATACAGCCGCGGTACGGTCTCGAGGTTGTGGTTATAGACGTCTGGTCGGGCAGCGACGATCGCCTCGACCGCGCTTTCATGCTTGTTGCGGAAATCGGGGGTCAGGATCTCGATCGTCGTCGACGGCGTGTTGCGGCGCAGCGCCTCGATTACCTTGACGAACTGGCTCGCCCCGCCGTCGGGCAGATCGTCGCGATCGACGCTGGTGATGACGATATGTTGCAGGCCCAGTTCAGCCGCGGCGATGGCGACATGCTCGGGCTCGAGCGGATCGACCGCGCGCGGCATTCCGGTCTTGACGTTGCAGAAGGCGCAGGCGCGCGTGCAGGTGTCGCCCAGGATCATCACCGTGGCGTGCTTCTTGGTCCAGCATTCGCCGATATTGGGGCACGCTGCCTCCTCACACACGGTGGCGAGGTTGAGGTCGCGCATCAGCTTGCGGGTCTTGGCATAGCCTTCGCTGACCGGCGCCTTGACTCGGATCCAGTCGGGCTTTCTCTGCCGCTGCACGGGTGCGGGAACGTTCATCGCCGGCGAGATAGCGATTACAGGCCGCGCTTGCCACCCCCGCCACAATTGTTAATCGAGCCCGCATGACACAATTGAGCCAATTGCTGGAGGGCTATGCCCGCTTCCGCCGCAACGACTGGTCGCGCGAGCGCGAGCGCTGGAGCGAACTGGCCGAGGGCCAGAGTCCTAAGGTTATGATCATCGCTTGCTCCGACAGCCGCGTCGATCCTGCCCAGATTTTCGATTCCCGCCCGGGCGAAATCTTCGTCGTCCGCAATGTCGCCGCCCTCGCCCCGCCCTATGAAACGTCGCGCGGTTTCCACGGCGTTTCGGCGGCGCTCGAATTTGCAGTCACTCAATTGGGGGTCGAGGAAATCCTCGTTATGGGCCACGCCAAATGCGGCGGCTGCGCCGCGGCGCTGACCGGCGAGTTCGACGACACTTCGTCCGGCGAAGGTCATTTCATCGCCGATTGGGTGCGAATGCTGCACGAGGCGCGCGACCAAGTCCGGCGCGAATACAAGACGCTTGATGACGCTGCGTTCGAGGAAATGGAGCGTAAAGCGGTCACCGTCAGCCTGACCAATTTGCGCACATTCCCGTGGATCGCCGAGCGCGAAGCCGCGGGCTCGTTGACGCTCCACGGCGGCCATTTCTCGATCGCGGAGGGCCGATTGTACATGCTCGACGGGGCGGAAGAAACCTTCCGCCCCGCCTAGGATTTCAGCAATGCAAAGGGCGACCAGCTTAGGCCGCCCCTTCCCGTCCGACTAACAGCGGGTGTTATAGTCGTAATGCGGCTGGCCGTACTGATCGACATAGTAGCAGCTGCCGCGGGTATCGCGATAATATTGGCGGTTGTTGACGACTGCGCCAAGAACGCCGCCGAGGACCGCACCGGCAATAGCGCCTTGGGTCGTGCTCACGCCCGGGATGACCTTGCCGAGGATCGCGCCGCCGACGGCACCGGCGACGGCACCGGTCGCGGCATTGCCTACGCCGCCCGAGCCATTGTTGTTATAGCCATTGTTATAGCCCTGGGTGGCGTGCCACTGGCCATAGCTATCGTAATAGCCCTGCTGCTGGTTCGAATAGCCATTGTTATAGCCGTTGTTGTATCCCTGGTTCGGATAGGTGGCGCAACCGGCCAGCGAAACACTGGCCAAAGCGGCCGCAATTGCGATCTTTTTCATGCTCTTATTCCCTTCCAACTAATCCCTGATGCTACATCAGTGCACGAACCAGCGTTTCGTTCCCGCAATCATCGCGCCGCCGCCGCATTCCGCCGCAATCGAAAGCCGTGGCGCTTGGCCGCACAGTCGTTAGATAGGGTCCAAAGGAGTAACAATGCGCGATCGCTCGACCGAACAGGAAGCCAATATTGCCCTCTTGATCGACGCCGATAATGCGTCGCCCGACCACCTCGACGAAGTGCTGCTGGTGCTTGGCGAACTGGGCACGATCAACATCCGCCGAGCCTATGGCAATTGGGCCAAGGCCAGCCTCAAGAATTGGGGCGCGCTAACCGGCCAGCATTCGATCGTTCCGATGCAGCAGTTCGATGTCGTCAAGGGCAAGAGCGCGACCGACATGCGCATGACCATCGATGCCATGGACCTGCTTTATCGCGGCAATGTCGATGGGTTCGGGATCATGAGTTCGGACAGCGACTTCCTGCCCCTCGCCCAGCGCATCCGCGAAGATGGCCAGCCGGTCTATGGCTTCGGCACCGCCAAGACCCCGCAGAGCTTCCAGCAGGCGTGCACGAGGTTCTTCGACGTCAGCGCGCTCAACCTCGATGAGGAGGGCGGGGCGCTCGAGCAGCCCGCGGTCCACGCCGGCCAACGCCCGGTCGATACCGAACTGCTGCAAGTGCTCGGCGCGGCCTACAAGGCCTCGAAACGCGACGAGGAAGGTTTCACCCCGCTGTCCGAGCTAGGTCAGCGGGCCAAAGCGGTGTCCAGCTTCTCCGCCCGCAACTATGGCTTCACCCGCCTCAGCGACCTGATCAAGGCGGTGCCCAATTTCGAAGTCAAGGCCGGCGATGACAATGATTTGCTGGTCAAGCGCTTACGGTAAAAAGCCCGCCGTTCCCGCGAGTTTGGGAACTCGCCCTTCCCCGGCCCCGTTCGTGACCTCGAGATTCCCTTCACTTGAGGAGATGTACGACCATGTTCGGCACCGACAAGCATGACAGTAACGACACACGGCTTAAACAGCTGTTTTGGAAAGAATTGCAGAGCGACCGCACGCTGATGCTCGGGCTCGAAGGCGTCGAGGACGACCGTACCCGCCCGATGACCGCCCAGGTCGATCTGGCCGAGGGCGCCGACAAGGAAGACGGCGGAGATATCTACTTCTTCGCCTCGCGCAACGAAGGTGTCGGCCACGACCTGAAGCAGGGCGCGCGCGCCATCGCCACCTTCGTGTCCAAGGGCCATGGCCTGTTCGCCAGCCTTCACGGGACACTGCACGACGCAACAACGGAGCGCGAAGTCATCGACCGCCTGTGGAATCCGTTCGCCTCGGTCTGGTACAAGGACGGCAAGGACGATCCCAACCTCCTGCTTATCCGCTTCAAGGCGACCCGCGCCGAGCTGTGGGAATCCGATGGTCTGGGCACGCTCAAGGCAGCCGCGCTCAAATGGGCGTTCAACCTCGATCCCGGCAAGGAACAGCAAAAGGAACATAGTGCCGAGGTAAAGCTTTAAGGCCTCGTCATTCGGTCTTCCCTAGGAGGGGAAGAGGCGGCGTCGCGACTTCGGTTGCGGCGCCGTTTTTGCATGTCGGTTGACTTGGCCGCGCGCAACCGACAGCCTTTGACCGCAGCGCGCGCAGGAACTTACGCGCTGGCGTCACCAGGGAGGCAAACATGACCATCACCAACGATTATGGCGACAAGGCACTGGGACTGTTGCGCATCGTCGCCGCGCTGCTGTTCATCCTCCACGGCACGTCGAAGCTGTTCAACTTCCCACCCTTCCCGATGGCGATTCCGGCCATGGGGACCCTGCTGTGGATCGCGGCGGTGCTCGAAGTGGTTGGCGGGCTGATGCTGCTGGTTGGCTTTCTCAGCCGTCCGGCGGCGTTCCTGCTGTCGGGAGAAATGGCGGTCGCATACTGGATGTTCCACGCCCCCAAATCGACCTTTCCGGCGGTCAATGGCGGTGAGCCCGCTATCCTCTTCTGCTTCATCTTCCTGCTGATCGCTGCCGCCGGCCCCGGCGCCTGGGCGCTCGACACCGCTCGGTCCCGCAAGACCGTCGTCCGTCACGACGGCCACCACGAACCGACCGTCGAAGGCTAGAGCATCTTACTGGGCAAAGCGCAGGGTGAAGGCGACTGCGTCACCCACGCTTAGCTGCGCGCGCTTGCGGATTTCGGCCTTGACCGGCAGCAGATAGCCGCCGGCGTTGAGCGGAAACACCGACGTCCGCCAGGTGACATCGCCAATCGCCGCCTCGACCCGGACCGACCCGAACCCGCGCGGCAACGCTAACGCTTCGGCCTTGATCTCGGCCGATTGCTCGTCCGGCACGGTCAAGAAATACCAACGCCCAGCCCCCTCGCCTTTCCAGATCCACAAGAGGGAGGTGAAGGTCAGCACATGCTCACCTTACCGCCCTTCTGCTAAAGCTCCAGCACGGGTGTGAGCCCCCGCCTTCGCAGGGGTACAGGTTAGCGCGTAATCTTCCGATACGCGGTCCGGTGCGGTCTCGTCGCTTCTTCACCCAGGCGGCGGACCTTGTCTTCCTCGTAAGCGGCGAAATTGCCTTCGAACCATTCGACATGGCTGTCGCCTTCGAATGCCAGGATATGAGTCGCCAGGCGATCGAGAAAGAAGCGATCGTGGCTGATGACCACCGCGCAGCCGGCGAAATTCTCGATCGCTTCCTCGAGCGCGCCGAGGGTTTCGACGTCGAGGTCGTTGGTCGGCTCATCGAGCAGCAGCACGTTGCCGCCGCGCTTGAGCATCTTGGCGATGTTGACCCGATTGCGCTCGCCGCCGGACAATTTGCCGACGTTCTTCTGCTGGTCCTGGCCCTTGAAGTTGAATGCGCCGACATAGGCGCGGGTCGACATTTCGTGACCGTTGGCGGTCATGTAATCGTGGCCGTCCGAAATCTCCTCCCAGACATTCTTCTTGTCGTCGAGGTGATCGCGGCTTTGGTCGACATAGCCCAGATGCACGGTCGGGCCGATGTCGACGCTGCCGCTGTCGGGCTGTTCGTGGCCGGTGAGGATCTTGAACAGGGTCGATTTGCCCGCGCCATTGGGGCCGATGACTCCGACAATGCCGCCCGGCGGAAGCGTGAAGCTCAAGCCATCGAACAGCAATTTGTCGCCATAGGCCTTGGACACATTGTCGATCTCGATGACCTTGCCGCCGAGCCGCTCGGGCACCTGGATGAGAATTTCGGACTTGCCCGGCTTGCGCTGTTCCTGCGCCGAGACGAGCTGGTCGAACTTGGCGATGCGCGCCTTGGATTTGGTCTGGCGCGCCTTGGGCCCCTGGCGGATCCACTCGAGTTCGTCCTTAATGGCTTTCTGGCGGCCCGATTCCTCGCGGTCCTCCTGCTCCATGCGCTTCCACTTTTTATCCAGATAGGTCGAATAATTGCCTTCGTAGGGAAAGTATTTCCCGCGATCGAGCTCGAGGATCCACTCGACCACATTGTCGAGGAAATAGCGGTCGTGGGTGATCATCAGCACCGCGCCGGCATATTCCTTGAGGTGGTTCTCAAGCCACTGGACGCTCTCGGCGTCGAGGTGGTTGGTGGGCTCGTCGAGGAGCAGGATCGAGGGCTTCTGAATGAGCAGGCGGGTAAGCGCGATGCGGCGCTTTTCACCGCCCGACAGACTATCGACAGCCCAATCGGATGGCGGGCAGCGCAGGGCCTCCATCGCAATTTCGAGCTGATTGTCGAGGTTCCAGCCGTCGGCCGCGTCGATCTTGCCCTGAAGCTCGCCCATTTCCTCCATCAG
>JBDSEL010000041.1:0-3783 GCA_039920065.1 Sphingomicrobium sp.
GCAATCCCTTTGACTCTTGTTTGGGGGATAAGGGGAGGCGCGGGCCAGTGCAGGGTAGTGAGGTGAATTCGTCCCACAACCTTGCCAAGCCGGCGGAAACCACCGCGCCGATCGACGCCGCGTGGGAGACGATCCGCAACGGTCTTCGCCGCGATCTTGGCGCCCGCACCTTCGATGGCTGGCTGCGTCCGGCCGAGCTTGGCGAATTCGACCCCGCCACCAGCACCCTCGATCTGGTCATGCCGAGCCAGTTCATGACCGATTGGGTCACGTCGCATTTTGCCGAGCGCCTGGCGCTGGCCTGGCGCACCGTTCTGCCGGTTGTGCGCGAAGTGCGGATTATCGCCGCCGCCGATGCCCCGCGTCCGGCGCCGTTCCTGATCCTCGACGAATCGCCGCCGCCAGCCGAGCGCGATCCCGATGCGCCCAATTTCGATCCGCGCTACCGCTTCGAAACCTTTGTCGTGGGCAAGGCCAATGAAGTTGCGGCGACCGCCGCGCGGACGCTCGCCACCGCCGCGGGGGTTGGGTTCAACCCCTTGTTCCTCCACGGTGGCACCGGTCGCGGCAAGACCCACTTGCTCCACGCCATCGGCCATTCGTTCCTCGCCAATCATCGCGGCGCCCGAGTCGTCTCGATGTCGGCCGAGCGGTTCATGGTCGAGTTCATCCGTGCACTGAAGGAAAATGACACGATTGGCTTCAAGCAGCGGTTGCGCAGCGCCGATCTGCTGCTGATCGACGACGTCCAGTTCATCGCCGGCAAGGATTCGACCCAGGAAGAATTCTTCCACACGATGAACGAGATTATCACTGCCGGGCGCCGCCTGGTGATCACTTCCGATCGCGCGCCGCAGGATCTCGACGGCATCGCGCCGCGCATTCTCTCGCGTTTGTCGTGGGGGCTGGTGGCCGACATCAATCCGGCCGATTACGAGCTGCGCTTCAACATCATCCTGGCCAAGCTCGAGGCGCTGCCGGGCGTGCAGATGCCGCGCAACGTGGTCGAATTCCTGGCTCGGCGGGTAACCAGCTCGGTGCGCGAACTCGAAGGCGCGCTCAACCGCATCGGCGCTTATGCAATGATGACCGGGCGCGACATCGACGTTGCCTTCGTCGAGGAAGTGCTGGCCAATGTCCTGCGCGCCAACCAGCGGCGGATCTCGGTCGATGAAATCCAGACCCAGGTCGCCGAGCATTACCGCATCCGCAAGGCCGAGATGACCAGCGCGCGCCGCGCCCGCGAAGTCGCCCGCCCGCGTCAGGTGGCCATGTATCTGTCCAAACAGCTGACCCCCAAATCGCTGCCCGACATCGGTCGCCGCTTCGGCGGTCGTGACCACACGACCGTCATCCACGCGGTCAAGCAGATCGAGAAATTGCGCGCCTGCGACGCCGAACTCGACGCCGACATCCGGTTGTTGACGAGGCAGCTGGAGGGCTAGATTGCAAAGCGGGACCGTCCGCAATGCGTGGAAAGCGGACGTTCTAGGCCGCGCCACCTCGACGTTTGAGGAGGCGATCCCACTTCCGCCCGTAGTAAACCTCAACCAGCACTAGCGGGAGGACCCACGATATCCAGTCGCTATGGGCGTTGGCAGCAGCCTTTTCGCTGGAGAACAAACCCACCCAGTCCATTCCAAAACGATCCATCAATCGCACAACGACGAAATATGAAGCGAGCACGAAGGCCCGGGTCATATTATGCTGGTGGGTCAGGAAGCGCTTCCGCCGCGCTGCCACCACTGCTGCCGCCACAGCGACCATCCACAGACTGATCGCCGTCGCCTGACTAAGAAAGAAAACGTCTGTGTCGCCAGGCTGAACCAACCAGAAGCCGACGAATGCCGCCGCCGACCCGACAACAAATGTGTAACCTGCGACCCTATGGTAGCGGCGGAAGCGAATTCGGATTGGGGCGATGAATTGAAACGGACCCAGGAGCAGCACCGTGGTGCCGCCTAGGATATGGAGCCAGTAGGCCCATTGCTTATCGCCGTGCCGCGCAAGCCCCGGCAAGCTGAAGCTTAACAAGCGGGCGACGAGGAGAAGGAACAACGCCACGGCAAGCGCGGTCATCGCGCCGCTCCACGAGAACCGCATTGCCTTGGCTTCGCCGGCAGTCGCCATGATCGCCCCCTACTGCGGCTAAACCTTAAACATGGACTGGCCTAAAAACCAGTTGGACAATTGGCGGGTGGGTGTTGAGCACTTGCATATCCGCAATGGGTCGTTTGCTGACATTCATGGGGAATGAAAAAAGCCCGCCCGGATCGCTCCGGACGGGCACGAATTGCATTCGGCTTACGACTAGCGCTGTGCCTGCTGGCGTTGCGCCGGGGGAATGGTGATCTTGACCGTTTCGCCATTGCGACCGGGGAAGCCAGTGAACATCGCCTGGATCAACGGCGGGACCAGCGCATCGAGCTGATCGCTCGACGAGCGCGCCTGGGCGTGCCCCTCGAACAAGGGCGCGTTGCTGGTGCGCTGCACGATGTCCATGTCGAGGTGCGATTTGTAGACCGTATAGCGGTCGTACATTCCGCCATAGCCGCCGCCATATCCACCATAGCCGCCATAGCCGCCATAATCGCCACCGTAGCCGCCGTACATATACGGGTTATTCCAGCCGTAATAATACGGGCTGCCGCCGCCATAGCGCGAATAATAGGGCCGGTTGGTATAAACACCCCAGAACGGGTCGAACCCGCCATAGCCGCCGCCGTAACCGCCAAAGCCGCCGCCAAAACCACCGCGGCCGTAACCGAACCCACCCGGCGTTCCGTAGAACGGATCGCGGGCATATTCGGTCTTGCCTTGGTCGACCCCGTAATTCACACGCACCAGCATGTCGGCGACGTTAGGCGCGCCAGCAGCCCGAAAGCCCTGAGCCTCGAGCTGCTGCGAGACGATCGTCGCATAGCGGTAGAAGCCCGGCGTTGCCTGGCCCTCATGGGGGACGACGTAAAAGGTTTGGCCCGGAATGAGCGAGGCCTGTTGAAAGCGCGTCACCCGGGTATCGAGACCCGCGGCGCAGGCCCCCAGCGACAGTGCGATTGCGCCCAAGGCGACGGCCGCAAACATCTTCACGATACGCATGGCAATTCCCCAACGACTCGGAAAAAACCCGATAAAACAGCGGCCTAATTAACCGCCATCGGCTGAATAGTCGATGAAGGATTGTTTTCTAGCGGGAAAGGCCGACCGCGCGATACGCGTCCTTAAGAGTCGGCGCAGCGAGCGCTCGGGCCCGGTCGGCGCCGTCGGCGAGGATGCGATCGATCTCCGCCGGATCCTGGCGATACTCGTCGAGGCGGGTGCGCAACGGGGCGATCAAGGCGATCAGCGCATCGGCCAGCGCCGGCTTGAAGGTGCCGAAACCCTGGCCTTCGAAATCGGCCAGCACCGCTTCGACAGCGCGGCCTTGAACCGCGGCCATGATGCCGACCAAATTCTTCGCTTCGGCGCGACCGTCGAGTGCCGTCGGGTCGCCAGGCAGTGGCTCGGGATCGGTCCGCGCCTTGCGGATTTTCTGGGCGATGTCGTCGTCGCTGTCGGTCAAATTGACGCGGCTCATGTCCGAGGGGTCGGACTTGCTCATTTTGGCATTGCCATCGCGCAGGCTCATCACCCGCGCCGCGGTGCCGCCGCCGATGAACGGCTCGGGCGCGACGAACAGCTCGACATCGTAATCGTTGTTGAACTTGACCGCGATGTCGCGAGTCAGCTCGATATGCTGCTTCTGGTCTTCGCCGACCGGCACGTGGGTCGCCTTGTAGAGCA
>JBDSEL010000042.1:0-4891 GCA_039920065.1 Sphingomicrobium sp.
CTAGTGCCAGCATACTCCGACCGAGGCCTTGTCGAGTGCGGGTACAGCTTTTAAGGCCCGCCCCATGGACTCCCCCAACCAGTTCGAGCTGAGCGACGACCAGCTGCAGATCCAGGACATGGCGCGCAAATTCACCGCCGACGCCATCTCGCCCAACGCCGCCAAGTGGGATGAGGAGCATATTTTCCCGCGCGACACCATCCGCGCCGCTGCAGAATTGGGCTTCGGTTCGATCTACGTCAGCGAAGAATCGGGCGGGATCGGCTTGGGGCGGCTCGAGGCCGCGCTGATCATGGAGGCAATGGCCTATGGCTGCCCGTCGACCAGCGCATTCATATCGATCCACAATATGGCGGCGTGGATGATCGACCGCTTCGGGGCCGCGGCAGTCAAGGAAAAATACCTTCCGTCGATGATCCCGATGGAGCGGATCGGAAGCTATTGCCTGACCGAGCCGTCGAGCGGGTCGGACGCCGCCGCGCTCAAGACCAAGGCGGTCAAGGACGGCGACCATTATGTCGTCTCGGGCTCCAAGGCATTCATCTCGGGCGGCGGCGAGAACGAAATTTACGTGACCATGGTCCGCACCGGCGAGGATGGGCCGAAAGGCATTTCGTGCCTGGTGATCGAAAAGGACATGCCGGGCGTCAGCTTCGGCGCGCAGGAAAAGAAACTCGGCTGGCATTCGCAACCGACGTGCCAAGTCAATTTCGATGAAGTCCGCGTGCCCATCGAGAATTTGGTCGGGGCGGAAGGCGAAGGGTTCCGGATCGCGATGATGGGGCTCGATGGCGGGCGCATCAATATCGGGGCGTGCAGCCTTGGCGGGGCCCAGCGCTGCCTCGACGAGAGCATCGCCTACACCAAGGACCGCAAGCAATTCGGCAAAGCCATCGCCGATTTTCAGAATACCCAATTTACATTGGCGGACATGGAAACCGATCTCCAAGCGTCACGCTGGTTACTTTACATTGCCGCCGCCAAGGTCACCGCCAACGCGCCCGACAAGACCAAGTTCGCGGCCATGGCCAAGCGGTTGGCGACCGACAATGGCAGCATGATCGTCGACAAGGCGCTGCAACTTCACGGCGGCTACGGCTATTTGCGCGATTACCCGATCGAACGCTTTTGGCGCGACCTGCGGGTCCATTCGATCCTTGAGGGCACCAACCAAGTCATGCGCATAATCGTCAGCCGCGACCTGATCCGCCAGTGATGCTTCGAGACGGGTCTTCGATGCGCTTCGCTTACTTAGTCCTTCCTCAGCACGAATTGCTGGTCTTTGTACCCGTTCGTCCTGAGGAGCCGGTGAGCCTGTCGAACCGGCGTTTCGAAGGACCGACCCAATGAAGACAACCCTTCCCTTCGATCCCTTCGCCATGGCCAAGAGCGCGAGCGATTATGCGCTGGGCCTCGCTATGCGTCCGCAGGACCTCATGCAGGTGCAGCTGGAGGCCGCTCGGGAGTGGGGCGATTTCTGGCTTGGGGCAATGACCGGCAAGGCCGGCGAGGCCCCGCGCGACCGCCGCTTCATGGGCGCCAAATGGCAGGACGATGCTTATTATCGCGGGGTTCGCGACGCCTATCTGCTGGCCTCCAAACAGCTTCGCGACATGGCCTCGCTCGGCGGTGGCAATGAGCAGGCGCAAGCCACTGCGCGGCTTCTGCTCGACCAGTTTCTGAACGCGGTTTCACCGGCCAATTACGCCTTCACTAACCCCGAGGTGGTGGAGCGGACCAAACAGACCAAGGGCGCCAATCTGGTCCAGGGTTTCGCCAATCTGCTGGAGGACGTCGCCAGCGGCAAGGGCGTGGTCAAACGCCGCACCGACGACAGTGTGTTCGTGAAGGGCAAAACGATTGCCGCGACCCCCGGCGACGTGGTGTTCCAGACCAAGCTGTTCCAGTTGATCCAGTACAAGCCGACGACCGCGACCGTCGCCGCCGAGCCGCTGTTGTACGTCCCGCCGCTGGTCAATCGCTATTACATGATCGACCTCACCGAGCAGCAGAGCTTCGTCAAATGGCTGGTCGGCGAAGGCCGCACGGTGTTCGTCATTTCCTGGGTGAATCCCGGCGCCGAGCTCAAGGACCAAGGCGTCGAGGATTATGTCCTGGCGATTGTCGCGGCGATCGAAGAAGTGACCAAGAGGACCAAGGCCGCGCCGGACCTGTTCAGCTTTTGCCTTGGCGGGACGTTGGCCGCGATCGCTGTCGCCTGGCTGGCAGCCAAGGGCCGTTCGAAAGAGGTCAATTCGGCAACGCTGATCGGCTCGATGGTCGATTTTTCCGACATGCGCGACTGGTCGGCTTTCGTCCACGAAGGGCATCTCGGCGCGCTCGAGGATCACCTCGAGGGCCAGGGCTATATCGACAGCGTCGAGCTGCAGCGGCTGTTCGCGGCAATGCGCGCCAACGACCTTATCTGGTCGAGCGTGATCAACCATTATCTGCTCGACAAGGATGCGCCGCCAAGCGACCTGTTGACATGGTTCGAGGATGGCGCGCGGATTCCCGCCGCCTTCCTCAAGAGCTACAATCACGATCTGTTGAAGGACAACAGGCTCAAGGACCCGGCCGGCTTCAGCGTTGCCGGTGCAACGGTCGATCTGGCCGCGATCAAGACCCCAATGCTGGTCATCGCCTTGAAGGACGATCATGTGTCGGCGTGGGAAGCGGTCTATGCTGGCGCGCGGCACCTCAAGGCTGAATTCGTGCTTGGCGGCTCGGGCCATAATGCGGGGGTGATCAACCCACCGAGCCGCAACAAGCATGGCTATTGGACCGGATCTGGCACTCTTGCGGCCGACCCCGCCGACTGGCTCGCCAAAGCGGTCAAGAACGAGGGCAGCTGGTGGCCGTGGTGGACTCGGTGGCTGTCCGCCAATGGCTCGGGCAATGAAGTTACTGCGCGCAAGGCTGTGCGGCCGATCGAACCGGCGCCCGGCAGCTATGCGATGATGGCATGATCGACGCGGTGACCGAGACCCGCGACGTCCTGACCACCAAACAAGGCCAGGCCGGGCGGCTCAGTCTCAATCGCCCCAAGGCGCTGCACAGCCTCAACCGCCAAATGGTCCGCGACATGGCCGCGGAGCTGCACGAATGGCGCGACGATCCCGAGGTGCGCATCGTCCTCATCGATCACCATGAGGGGCGCGGGTTCTGCGCCGGCGGCGATGTCGTGACGATCGCTCAGGACGTCGATGGCCATGATGCTGCGGCGCGGGCCTTCTTCTTCGACGAATATCGCCTCAACCACCTCGAATATACCTACGCTAAGCCGGGGGTCGCGTTCATGGACGGCGTGACCATGGGCGGCGGGGTCGGCATCGCGATGCCCTGCCGTTACCGCATTGCGACCGAACACACGGTGCTGGCGATGCCCGAAACGGCGATCGGATTGTTTCCCGATGTCGGCGGCGGCCGTTATTTGTCGCGGCTGCGTGGGCGATTGGCGCAGTTTCTGGCGCTAACCGGGGCGCGGCTGGATGGCGCGGAGTGTTTGAAGCTTCGGCTCGCCACCCATTATTTGCCATCGGCCCGGCTGAATGAGGCGAAGGAGCGGATCATGGCCCAGCCGTTCCGGGTCGAAGCGATCCTCGATGAATTGAGCGAGGACGATGTCCCGCCGGCGCGGATCGCTGCTAATCTGAAGGCGATCGACCGCTATTTCGAGTCCGACCGGCTTGAAGGCATCCTCGACGCGCTCGACGCTGGCGCCGCAGAGGGCGACGAATGGGGGGCCAAGGAAGCTGCAGCAATCCGCCGCCATTCGCCAATGGCCTGCAAGGTCAGCCTCAAGCTACTCCAGGAAAGTCCCTACCAGCTCCATTTCGTCGACGAGATGCGGATGGAATATGGGATCATGGTGCGGTTGATCCATCATCCCGATTTCCGCGAAGGCGTGCGCGCCTTGCTGATCGACAAGGACAATGCGCCGGGCTGGCACCCGACCAAGCCCGAATCGATCGGCGAGCGCGATGTCGATGCCTTCTTCGAACCGCTGCCGGTCGAGGAGCAATGGCGACCGTTTGAGTTTTGACGCCCCGGCAGTCCGTCACCCCGGCGACGTAAGGAGAGTGATTTGAGCAAGTACGAAACGATCCTGATCGAGCAGCGTGGCGCGGTAACCCTGGTCACGCTCAATCGCCCGCAGGCGCTCAACGCGCTCAATTCGGTCATCTTGCGCGAATTGATCGAGGCGTTTGCAGCGTTCGATGCCGACCCGGCCCAGCGCTGCCTGGTCCTGACCGGCAGCGAAAAGGCGTTCGCGGCGGGTGCGGACATCAAGGAAATGTCGTCGCAGGGCTTCGCCGACATGTATTCCAGCGACTTCTTCAAGGGATGGGAACGCGTGACCGCGACCCGCAAGCCATGGATCGCGGCGGTCAATGGCTTCGCGCTCGGTGGCGGCTGCGAAGTGGCGATGATGGCCGACTTCATCATCGCCGGGGACAATGCCAAATTCGGCCAGCCGGAGATCAAGCTGGGTGTGACACCGGGCATGGGCGGGTCGCAGCGCCTGACCTGGGCGATCGGCAAGGCCAAGGCCATGGAGATGTGCCTGACCGGACGCATGATGGGCGCCGAAGAGGCTGAGCGCAGCGGCTTGGTCGCGCGTGTCGTCCCCGCCGCCGAGCTGGTCGAAGAAGCGCTCAAGACCGCGGCCGAGATTGCCGGCATGGCCCCGCTGGCGGCAATCGCCAACAAAGAAATGGTCAACGCTGCGTTCGAGATGGGGCTGACCCAGGGCATCAATTTCGAGCGACGCCTGTTCCACGGTCTGTTCGGGACCGCCGATCAGAAGGAAGGCATGGCCGCCTTCGTCGACAAGCGCCCGGGCCAATGGACTGGGAAATAGCCACCGTGCTCCTGCGCAGGCAGGAGC
>JBDSEL010000043.1:0-4401 GCA_039920065.1 Sphingomicrobium sp.
CCGCCGGCACCCGCCGGATGCTGTCTCATGACCCTGCGGAGAGGTGGCTGAGTGGTCGAAAGCACCGCACTCGAAATGCGGCGTACGGGCAACCGTACCGTGGGTTCGAATCCCACCCTCTCCGCCACGGGCCGCTGATCCAGGCGCAACGCCGGCCTCAACTGCAAAGGAGGCGCGGAATGCGTGGTCTCGCGGTTCGCCCCGGGAAGCTCCCGACGGATGAACGGGGCGGTGGCCCTCCGCGCCTAAATCGGCTGAAACGTCCCGTAGCGCCCCTGGAAGAACAACAACGGCGCGGCCTTGCGCAGGATATCGAGCGCGATCACGCGCCCGATGACCACATGATGGTCGCCGGCGTCATGTTCATCGGCGATGTCGCATTCGATCGCCGCGATGATCCCGTCGAGGACCGGCAGGCCGTGTTCGGACAGGCGATGCGACACGCCTTCGAACTTGTCAGCGCCGGGAGCTGCGAATTTCTCGCACAGGTCGAGCTGGTCGGCACCGAGAACGTTGACACAAAAGCGACCGAAGCGGCGCATCTTGGGCCAGCTACCCGATTGTTTGGCGGGGCTGAACCCGACCAAAGGCGGATCGAGCGAAACCGAGGTAAAGGTGCCGATGGCCAGTCCCGCCGCGCGATCCGTATCATACCAGCCGGTGACGACCGACACGCCGGTTGGATAATGGCCGAGGACCGAGCGGAAATGCGCCGGGTCGATCTCGATCATCGTGCCGAGCGGCTTGGCAGTGTCGTCCATGGCGGTCCTGTTAGTCGCGTGGGCGAGCGCGCGCCAGCGGGGCTTAGCCGGTACGGCCGATCCGCTGGCGCAGCTCGTTGACTTCCCACTGGTCGTTGCGGCTGAAGGGTAGCAGCCGGGAAAGCTCGGACGCAGTCGATTTGCCAAGCTCGCGCCGCAGCCGGTCGAGGTCGGCGAACGCACTGCGGACCTTGCCCGAGTCGAGCTTCACGTCGCCCTCGCTCTCCTCGATCAGTGATTCCTCGGCCTCGACCACCAGATAGGCCTGGGTGCGCCAATAGTCGCGGATGTGCTGCGCCTTGGCGGGCCCGATGCGCTCGGCCAGCGCAACCACCCGGGCGGTCGCCTTGCCTTCCGGCCAGCCACCCGAATCGAAGGCCGCAAGTTCGGCCCGGTGGCGCTCGACCTCGCCGCCCAACCAGGCTTGGGCCTCGCTGGTGCCGAAATTGAGGATGAAGATGATCAACACTGGCGCGACCATCGCAATCCCCATCATTGCCAGCATCGGCTGGTCGGGGAATTGGTTGAAGGACGTGTGAATGGCGACCGCAGCGAGCAGGCCGGGGAGGAACCACCACAAGCGAAAGTCGAATTCCCCGGCATGCTCGCGATTCTCGCGCTCGGCGAGTTCCTGCGCGCTCGCGGCGAGGATGGCGACGGTGGTGCCGTGCATGACCGCGGTGCCAAGCCCGCGCACCAGCCAGGTGCCGGCACCGAAATCGGGCAGGCGCATCAGATAGATGATGTTCTCGATGAGCGAAAACCCGGCCCCGATCGCAAACCCGGAAATGACTGCGTCGAGCTTGTAGCCGATCTTGTTGAAGCGGAAGAGCGCGACGACGATCAGGCCCTTGGCAATCTCCTCGATCCACGGCGCGAAGTAGCGGCTATAATTGCTGAAGCCGATCGGCAGCGTGTCGATCATCCGCCCCGAGATCGGGTAGCAGGCGATTGCCGCGACCCCGCCAAGCGCGAGCAGGATCATGATCTCGCGCATGCTCATCAACTCGAACGCGTCGAGCCAGCGGAACAGGCCGAGCATGACGAGGACGGGGACCAGGGCGAGGCCCCAATGGATTATCTGCGCACTCATGCCGCCGCTGCGTCGCGCAAGTTCGGCCCGCCCGTCACAGAATCTTCAGCGAGGCGAGGAATTCGGTATTGGCATAATGGCCGTCCTGCCAGCCGCCCGCGACGCCGACCGAGAACACCATCGGCAAGCGCATGGCGACGGTGAAACTCATGTCGAGCTGGGTGCCGATGTCGTAATATTTGCGGCTTTTGCCGAACGGGTCCTGCGTGATCATCGCCCCGGCGAAGGCCGCCGGGCGAATGTAGGACAGATAGAATGCGGCGGTGCCAAGTTCGGCGAAGCGGACCGGCGGCAGGTTCACTTCCCCAGTCACCCGGGCAAATTTGCGAGCGGCGATTTCATCGATATCGAAGCCGGGGAAACTCTCCATCTCGCGATAGCGCTTTTCCGACCGGTCATCGACGTAGTTGTTTCGGAACGACCCGAAATAATAGGCCGCCAGCGGGCTCGACTTCTCGCCCCCGACCATGCCGGCATGGGCATAGAGCCAGGCCGAACTGTTGCTCCACGGCAGCGCGGTACCAAGGTCGAGCCCGCCATAAAGCTTTGGAAACCACTCGCCGCGGGCCTCGTCAGTGCCAGCGACGATGCGCCCGGCGACGCCCTTTTCATGATCGACCCCGCCGAGCGACTTGGAGGTGTTGGTGTAGCGCAGACCAATTTCGCCCGAGCGAATGTTCTTGGGGCTGAGAATGTTCTGCGCGCCGGGCAGCTGGTTGAGCCCGAAATAGGCCGCGACCGAGCCGAACAGGTCGAGCTGTCGCGGCGGATCGTAGACCAAAGGCTTGGAATAGCTGGCGATGAACGCATCGCCCTTGCGGCTGCGCAAGACCGGCCCGGCAAGATCGTATACATCGCTCAGATTGTGCCAATATTGAAGGTGCCAATTGGGCGTTTGATATTCGACATTGGCGTGGAATTTTTCCCCGCCCTTGACCTTGTCGAGCGGCGAATAGGCAATCGAGGCGCTCAACTGTGCGAATTGCATCGGGTCGGCGATGTGGACGTAATAGCCGAACGCCGGCGATTGCGCGTAGCCCGAGAGGATCGGATAATGGGCATCGAAGCGCATGCGCTTGGTCGGGGTGTAGAAGCCGCGGTTGCGGACCAGCGAGTCGAGCGGGATCTTGGCCGGTGAGCCGACCCCCCAAAGCTTCAATTCGGGATGCGCCTTGACCACTTCGGTGCCGAGGAAGCGGACATTGGCGAGGTCGGTCTTGACCTGTGGCGTGATGATCGACGGGTTGAAGCCCTCGCCGGTATATTCGTAGACGAACAGTGATCCGTCGGGGCGCAGCTGTGGCCGGAAGAAGCCGGTCGAGGCATTGGTCAGAAGGTCATATTTGCCGGTCGCGACGTCGAGCCGGATGACGTTCGAAGCGCCGGTATAATAGCTGCTTCCGAGCAGCGACTTGCCGTCGGGCGTGAAGGTGAAATTCTCCGGCACCGACGGTGGCAGCGACAGGCTGGTGACGGGATTTTCGGCGTCGCCGGCTTCCAGATCCTCGCGCTTCCACACCTTTACGGACTGCTTGCCGTCGATCCCGCCGTAGGAAGCGGAGATGAGGTTCCCGTCGGGCGAGACGTCGAGATCGAAGATGATTTCGCCATAGCGGAAGGTCTTGACCTGGTTGAATTCGGTATAGGGTGCGGGAATCCGGACCAGGGTGACAAAGCCGTTCTGGTGGCGGATTCCCCACAGGCTGTTGTCGGTCTTGTTGAAGGCCAGATCGCCGATGCGCGCATCGGTCAGCAGTTTGCGCTTCTTGCCGGTGTCGACGTCGATCGCCCAGATGTCGCGATAGGCATAATTCTGGTTGGTGTAGAAGGCGGTCCGGCTGGCCGGGTCGAAGGCCAGGCTGGTGACCTTGTACAGCATCATCCCGTCGAGATCGGCGAGCGGTGTGATCTTGGACGTCGCCAGATCCATCCGGCCAACGAAGCCGATCCGCCCGGGATAGCGGAACGCCGCAATCAGGCTGTTGGTCTTGTCATCGATAAATCCACGCGACATCGAGCCGAGGCCGTGGGGCGCGAGATGCCGCGCCTCGGTCAGCGGAAACTGCGCCAGCTGGGCGAGATTCTGAGCCTGAAAACTCCGCTCGCTGGACAGCCATTCGTCCCACACCGTGTCGAGCGGCTTGCCGAACACATGGGCGAACTGGCTGGCGTAAAATGGCTTGCTGTCTTCCGACCGACGCAGCCACTCGACGGTCCGTTCGGGGCCGTAGGTCAGCGCCAGATAGGAGAAAAAGCGCGTTCCGTAGAGGTAGGAATTGGCGCCGACCTGAAAGTCGATCTGCGTGCCTTCGCTTTCCAGTCCAAGGGCGGAAAATACCCGCACATTGTCGCGCATCTTGGCGCGCCAGACCATTTCGTCATAGCCGCCCTGCCCGCGCCCGAGGCCGCCCGCCATCCATGTTTCGAAGAACACCGCGCTGCCTTCCATGTACCAGCGCGGGGTCAGGTTCCGCGGGCTGGTGAGGAAGTTGTAGAGGATCGATTCGGGGTGCTTTTGCAGCGGCACCGGCTTGCCGCCGAGGAATT
>JBDSEL010000044.1:0-4628 GCA_039920065.1 Sphingomicrobium sp.
TCGAGAAGCGGATGCAGCGGGTGCACTGGATGCAGCGGGTCATCGCGGTCTTGATCACCGGCCCCATATATTTGTCGTCGACCGAGCGCTTGTTCTCCTCGTAGCGCGAGGAGGAGCGGCCATAAGCCATCGCCTGGTCCTGCAAATCGCATTCGCCGCCCTGGTCGCAGATCGGGCAGTCGAGCGGGTGATTGATGAGCAGGAATTCCATCACCCCTTCACGCGCCTTCTTGACCATCGGGGTGTCGGTGCGGATCATCTGGCCGTCGGCGGCGGGCAGTGCGCAGCTCGCCTGCGGCTTGGGCGGCCCCGGCGCGACCTCGACTAGGCACATCCGGCAATTGCCGGCGATGCTCAGCCGCTCGTGATAGCAAAAGCGCGGAATCTCCTTCCCCGCCAGCTCGCACGCCTGCAGCACGGTCGCGCCCTGCGGAACCTCAATCTCCTGACCGTCGACGGTGACTTTGGGCATTAGCGAAAGCTCATTTGGGGACGACCGACGGGGACACGATCGATGCCGCGGGATCGATCAGGCGATTGAATGCGCCTTCGGCCAAGGCCGCGCGCAGCGTCTGCCGGTTCGCGCGCAGTTTGACTCCCACCCGGAGGCATTTCTGCATCGCCGGGCCAAGGTTCTGGATCGCAGTCACTTCCTGGGTCGAATAGGCAGTTGTCCGGAACAAGGCCGCGGTTCCCGTGGGGTCGGTTTCCGCCAGGCACACTGCCATTTCGTTGACCACGGGCTCACGGTTGCTGACCGGAAACCACGGGCGACTGTAGGTCATCTGGACCGGCAAAGGGGGCATTGCGGCAAGCGCGGCGAGTTGTTTAGCGACCAGGCGCTCGGCGACCAGCCCGCGGAAAATGTCCTTCGGAATTGCGAACCCGACCTGGTCCGACAGCGGCGATGCATCCCCCAGCATGTTGCAATTGTTCACCGACCAGCGAAGCAGCGACCGATAGGCTTTATCCGCCGCGACCTTGTCGCCGGTGGTCAAAAGCGTCGTTGCTCCTTTCACGTCATGGGCCAGCAAGCACACGACCAAGCTATGCGCCGTCTTCGCAGCAAGCTCTTCGGGGTAAGCGCGAGTGTCGCGCACGTGGTCACTCGAAAGTCGCGATCCAAGCTTCGGCTCGGCATTCGCAGTGGCGGCCGCGGCAAGCGTGGCGATCATTGCAATCAGGGCTTTGAACATAGTGCGTTTACGCATGACTCATACCTTTCGAATTAACCGTCAGGGGTTCGATTCGGCACATTGAATCCCTTGTACCGGCCCATGTCCGGCTCGGCGAAGTTGCCGTAAGTTTATTGCGCATCGGACTTCCCATCGTCCTCAGGCTTGGTTTCGATGATTGTCACGCGCGGCCGCGAGCGCTGGCTGACCGCGATTCCAACGATAAGGACCAGAACCAGAATTCCAGCGATCAGGGCGACGCTCATTCCGCCGCCTCCAGCATGGTCCGCCCGGCGCGCTCGCCTATGCGGCGCTCGAGTTCGGGGCGGAAGTGGCGGATGAGGCCCTGGATCGGCCAGGCGGCGGCGTCGCCAAGCGCGCAGATGGTATGGCCTTCGACCTGCTTGGTGACGTCGTACAATTTGTCGATGTCGTCGACCGCGGCGTCGCCTTCGCGCAGCTTCTCCATCATTCGCCACATCCACCCGGTGCCTTCGCGACACGGGGTGCATTGGCCGCAGCTCTCGTGCTTGTAGAAATAGCTCAAGCGGCTGATTGCGCGGACGATGTCGGTCGATTTGTCCATGACGATGATCGCCGCCGTGCCAAGACCGCTGCCGAGTGCCTTCAAGCCATCGAAATCCATCGGCGCGTCCATGATTTCCGCGGCTGGGACCAACGGCACGGACGAGCCGCCGGGGATGACCGCGAGGAGGTTGTCCCAGCCCCCCCGAATGCCGCCGGCATGAAGGTCGATCAGCTCGCGAAAGCTGATGCTCATCGTTTCCTCGACCACGCACGGCTTATTCACGTGGCCGCTGATCTGGAACAGCTTGGTGCCCTCGTTCTTCTCGTTGCCGAAGCTGGCGAACCATTCGGCGCCGCGCCGGAGGATGGTCGGGACGACCGCGATACTCTCGACATTATTGACCGTAGTCGGGCAGCCATAGAGGCCCGCGCCGGCTGGGAACGGCGGCTTCAAGCGCGGCTTGCCCTGCTTGCCTTCGAGGCTTTCGAGCATCGCGGTTTCCTCGCCGCAGATGTAGGCGCCGGCGCCGCGATGGACGAACAGGTCGAAGTCATATTTTGAGCCGGCGGCGTTCTTGCCCAGCAGGCCTGCGGCATAAGCCTCCGCGACGGCGCGTTCGAGCACTTGGGCTTCGCGGATGAATTCGCCGCGGATGTAGATGTAGCCGGCCCGCGCGCGCATCGCGAAACCGGCGATCAGCGCGCCTTCGATCAACTTGTGCGGATCGTGGCGGATGATCTCGCGGTCCTTGCAGCTGCCCGGCTCGCTTTCGTCGGCGTTGATGACCAGGAAATTGGGCCTGCCGGCGGTCGGCTCCTTGGGCATGAAGCTCCACTTCATCCCGGTTGGGAAGCCCGCGCCACCGCGACCGCGCAAGCCCGACGCCTTGATAACGTCGATGACCGCGTCCTGGCCAATGGCCATCAGCTTTTTCGTGTCGTCCCAATCGCCGCGCGCCTGCGACGCTTTGAGCGACGCCGACTGAAAGCCGTGGACGTTGGTGAAAATGCGGTCCTTGTCATGGAGCGGCGTGGTCGTGCCCATCAGCCAAGCCCGCCCTGCGACAGGAAATACAGCACCGCCACGACGATCACCGCCAACACCGCGAACTTCGCGAGCCCGGCAACGAGCCGCCAGGCGAGAAAGGCCAGGACCAGGCCGATGACGATGGCGGCGATGCTCATTTGAGGCGCGGCCCGTCGCCGCCGCCGCCCAGCTTCTTCTGGACGAACATCACCCCGGCAATGATCAGCGCAACGATAATCGCCAACTTGGCCAGCTTGAACACCACGCCGAGCAGCAAGACGGCGATTACGATGATGATAAGAATTCCGATCATGCGAGTTCTCCTGCGATCACCACTGCCCCCGATAATCATAATTGCGTTCGGCCATTTTCTTCAACGATGTCGGGCCGCCTTGCGGGCAGCTCGTCGTCCGCTCGACCTGCGGGCCTGGCTTTGGCGCCTGACCCGCCGCCAGCGCATCAAGGATCGCGGTCATGCTCTTGGCCGTCAGATCCTCGTAATTATCGTCGTTGATCTGGACCATCGGCGCATTGGCGCAGGCGCCGAGGCATTCTACCTCGGTCAAGGTGAACAGCCCGTCGGCGGTGGTGTGACCCTTCTTGAGGCCCTTCTTGGCGCAGGCCGCCAGCACATCGTCGGACCCGCGCAGCAGGCACGGCGTCGTGCCGCACACCTGGACATGGTATTTGCCCACCGGGACGAGGTTGAACATCGTGTAAAAAGTCGCAACCTCGAGCACCCGCACAGGCGCCATGCCAAGCTCCCGACCGACGAATTCCTGAACCGGAATCGGCACCCAGCCCTGGGTCCCGGTCATCGCGCCGACCTGGCGCTGGGCAAGGTCGAGCAAGGGGATGACCGCCGATTGCTGGCGACCCGGCGGATATTTGCCGATCGCCTGCTTGGCCAGTTCGGCATTGGCCGCGGACCACGCAAAACCGCCCCACTCCGCGCGCAGTTCGGGCGTATCGGAGGCGAAGTGACGCTCAGCCATGAGATGCGCTTTCACGGAGTGCCCCGGCGCAGGCCGGGGCGTTGGGCGCATTATCACCCCCGCTTTCGCGGTCGGCTGGGCCCCGGCCTTCGCCGGGGAACTGCAGCGGGGAGAAGTAACGCTCAGCCACCAACACCTCCGTCACCCTGAACTCGGTTCAGGGTCCATTTCGCTACCCGCTCTGGCTGCGCCGGACTGAACATTGAAACCAGTGCAGCATGACGATTGAGGGAGATCTTCACCGGTCGCACTCCCCGAACACGACGTCGATCGCGCTGAGCACCGCGGTCGTGTCCGCAAGCATGTGGCCCTTCATCATGAAGTCCATCGCCTGCAGATGCGAGAAGGCGGTCGGCCTGATCTTGCAGCGATAGGGCGTGTTGGTGCCGTCGGCGACGAGATAGACCCCGAACTCGCCCTTGGGGCTTTCGGTCGCGACATACACTTCTCCGGCGGGGACGTGATAGCCTTCGGTGTAGAGTTTGAAGTGGTGGATCAACGCCTCCATAGAGGTCTTCATTTCGGCGCGCGACGGCGGGAAGACCTTGCGGTCGCTGCTGCCGATCGGGCCTTCGGGCATTTCGGCCAGGCACTGGCGCGCGATCTTCCACGACTGGCGGACTTCCTCGACCCGGACCATGAAGCGGTCGTAGCAATCGCCGCGGGTGCCGACGGGAATGTCGAATTCCATTCGGTCATAGACTTCATAGGGCTGGCTGCGGCGGATATCCCACGGGATGCCGGCGGCGCGGATCATCGGTCCGCTGAACCCCCAGGCGATCGCATCTTCCTTGCTGACGGTGCCGATATCGACATTGCGCTGCTTGAAGATGCGGTTGTCGGCGACCAGGCTGATGGCGTCCTCGAACAGCTGGCGGCGGTTGTCGAGGAAGTCGCCGATCT